>NZ_JAWDIC010000007.1 GCF_032464895.1 Phycicoccus sp. M110.8 | reverse complement strand
GCGTCCTTGGCCTCCTTGATCGCCTGCTCGACCAGCGCTCCCACCGTGGCCGGGGCGGAGTACCGCAGCTGGAACCGGCCGTCGGCGTCGTAGGACATCACCAGCTCCGGCTTCGCGCACGCGCGTCGCTCGGTCTGCGACTGCCCGGCCAACGAGTCCCGCACGACCGTCAGCGGCCCGTCCGTGGGCCGATCCTCGCTCACTGCCGGCATCCCACCGGGCTGGTCGAACGCGTGCCGCGCGCACATCCGCCGCAGCTGCGGCACGGTCGCGTGCCGGGCCAAGTGCGTCATCGAGGCCTGGTGGGTCACTGGCACCCGACGCGCCACGACCGCGACCTGGTCCAGCGACAGCTCGCCCGCATCCAGCGCCCGCACCGCCGCGGGCAGCTCCGTCGTGCGCCGGGCCACCCGGACCACGTCGGCGGCGTGCTCGGGCGACAGGCCCGCCCGCACCACGAGGTAGTGCTCGGCTGACCGGAACCCACCGTCGCCCCAGTGCTTGTCCTCGACCAGCTCGCGGGCCACCTCGACCAGCTCGGCCTGCGCCCGGTTGAGCCGCCCGGCCACCTGCGCCGTGCGCGCCCACAGCTCGCGCTGCCGGGCA
>NZ_JAWDIC010000006.1 GCF_032464895.1 Phycicoccus sp. M110.8 | reverse complement strand
ATGCAAAAGGGCCACCCGTGTGGGGTGGCCCTTTTGACAAAGTATGTTCGGCTGCGTCCTACTCTCCCACACCGTCACCAGTGCAGTACCATCGGCGCTGAAGGGCTTAGCTTCCGGGTTCGGAATGGGACCGGGCGTTTCCCCTTCGCTATGACAGCCGAAACTCTATGGAGATCTCAATCGGTTGAATCAGTACCCAACCCTGTGGGGGGGTTGGGTGGGTTCCCGACCGTGTCTCGGGAACCACACAGTGGACGCGTAGCATCTTTGTGATGTCAAGTTATCGGCTTATTAGTACCAGTCAGCTACACACATTACTGTGCTTCCACGTCTGGCCTATCAACCCAGTAGTCTAGCTGGGAGCCTCTCGCACACTAGGTGCATGGAAACCTCATCTTGAAGCGTGCTTCCCGCTTAGATGCTTTCAGCGGTTATCACTTCCGAACGTAGCTAATCAGCCGTGCTCTTGGCAGAACAACTGACACACCAGAGGTTCGTCCATCCCGGTCCTCTCGTACTAGGGATAGCCCTTCTCAAGTTTCCTACGCGCACAGCGGATAGGGACCGAACTGTCTCACGACGTTCTAAACCCAGCTCGCGTACCGCTTTAATGGGCGAACAGCCCAACCCTTGGGACCTACTCCAGCCCCAGGATGCGACGAGCCGACATCGAGGTGCCAAACCATGCCGTCGATATGGACTCTTGGGCAAGATCAGCCTGTTATCCCCGGGGTACCTTTTATCCGTTGAGCGACGGCGCTTCCACAAGCCACCGCCGGATCACTAGTCCCGACTTTCGTCCCTGCTCGACATGCCTGTCTCACAGTCAAGCTCCCTTGTGCACTTACACTCAAAACCTGATTGCCAACCAGGCTGAGGGAACCTTTGGGCGCCTCCGTTACCTTTTAGGAGGCAACCGCCCCAGTTAAACTACCCACCAGGCACTGTCCCTGATCCGGATCACGGACCGAGGTTAGATATCCAGAACGACCAGAGTGGTATTTCAACGTTGACTCCACCGACACTGGCGTGCCGGCTTCACAGTCTCCCACCTATCCTACACAAGCCGTACCGAACACCAATACCAAGCTGTAGTAAAGGTCCCGGGGTCTTTCCGTCCTGCTGCGCGTAACGAGCATCTTTACTCGTAGTGCAATTTCGCCGAGTTCGTGGTTGAGACAGTGGAGAAGTCGTTACGCCATTCGTGCAGGTCGGAACTTACCCGACAAGGAATTTCGCTACCTTAGGATGGTTATAGTTACCACCGCCGTTTACTGGGGCTTAAATTCTGAGCTTCGCTCCCGAAGGAACTAACCCGTCCTCTTAACCTTCCAGCACCGGGCAGGCGTCAGTCCGTATACATCGTCTTGCGACTTCGCACGGACCTGTGTTTTTAGTAAACAGTCGCTTCTCCCTGGTCTCTGCGGCCGTTCTCCCTAGGCAGCAAGTGCCTTCAGGATCTGGGCCCCCCTTCTCCCGAAGTTACGGGGGTATTTTGCCGAATTCCTTAACCACGATTCACTCGATCGCCTTGGTATTCTCTACCTAACCACCTGAGTCGGTTTGGGGTACGGGCGGCTCGAACCTCGCTAGAGGATTTTCTCGGCAGCATAGGATCACCCTGCTTCCCGCATACGCGGTCACTATCAGGTCTCAGGATTAATGTCAGACGGATTTGCCTATCTGACTCCCTACACCCTTGGACGTGGACAACCATCGCCACGCGGAGGCTACCTTCCTGCGTCTCCCCATCGCTTGACTACTACTAGATCGGGTCACGCGCTCCACTGAGGTCCTCAACCCGAAGGTCTTGGACAACAGCTTTGGGCGTTTAGCATCACTAGGTTCGTCATGGGCGGTTCTTCGCCGGTTCCGGAATATCAACCGGATGTCCATCGACTACGCCTGTCGGCCTCGCCTTAGGTCCCGACTTACCCAGGGCAGATTAGCTTGACCCTGGAACCCTTGGTTATTCGGCGGACGGGTTTCTCGCCCGTCATTCGCTACTCATGCCTGCATTCTCACTCGTGTGGCCTCCACGGCTGGATCACTCCGCCGCTTCCCTGGCCACACGACGCTCCCCTACCCATCAACACGCTTGGACCACCAACCCGCAGGTGTGGTGGCCGGGCAGATGTGTCAATGCCACAGCTTCGGTGGTGTGCTTGAGCCCCGCTACATTGTCGGCGCGGAATCACTTGACCAGTGAGCTATTACGCACTCTTTAAAGGGTGGCTGCTTCTAAGCCAACCTCCTGGTTGTCAATGCAACTCCACATCCTTTCCCACTTAGCACACGCTTAGGGACCTTAGCTGGTGGTCTGGGCTGTTTCCCTCTCGACTACGGAGCTTATCCCCCGCAGTCTCACTGCCACGCTCTCACTTACCGGCATTCGGAGTTTGGCTAACGTCAGTAACCTGGTGAGGCCCATCGGCTATCCAGTAGCTCTACCTCCGGTAAGAAACACGTGACGCTGCACCTAAATGCATTTCGGGGAGAACCAGCTATCACGGAGTTTGATTGGCCTTTCACCCCTACCCACAGCTCATCCCCTCAGTTTTCAACCTAAGTGGGTTCGGTCCTCCACGACGTCTTACCGTCGCTTCAACCTGGCCATGGGTAGATCACTCCGCTTCGGGTCTAGACCCAGCGACTAAATCGCCCTATTCGGACTCGCTTTCGCTACGGCTTCCCCACACGGGTTAACCTCGCCACTGAGCACTAACTCGCAGGCTCATTCTTCAAAAGGCACGCCGTCACCCCACAAGGAGGCTCCGACGGATTGTAGGCACACGGTTTCAGGATCTATTTCACTCCCCTCCCGGGGTACTTTTCACCTTTCCCTCACGGTACTTGTCCGCTATCGGTCACCAGGGAATATTTAGGCTTAGCGGGTGGTCCCGCCAGATTCACACGGGATTTCTCGGGCCCCGTGCTACTTGGGATACTGCTACAGGAGTTCACGCCATTTCGTCTACGGGGGTAGCACCCTCTATGCCGGGCCTTTCAATGCCCTTCGACTATAACGCGAATTTTTGACTCCCTGCCGGCCTGTCAGAACCAGCTGAGCAGTCCCACGACCCCTTACCTGCAACGCCTGACAGCTATCACACAGATAAGGTTTAGCCTCTTCCGCTTTCGCTCGCCACTACTCACGGAATCGCGGTTGCTTTCTCTTCCTGTGGGTACTGAGATGTTTCACTTCCCCACGTTCCCTCTACTCACCCTATGTGTTCAGATGAGAGTGACTGGACTTGCCTCCAGCCGGGTTTCCCCATTCGGAAATCCTCGGATCACAGTCTGGTTATCGACTCCCCGAGGCTTATCGCAGATTCCTACGTCCTTCTTCGGTTCCTGGTGCCAAGGCATCCACCGTGTGCCCTTAAAAACTTGAGCCACAAAGATGCTCGCGTCCACTGTGTAGTTCTCAAGAAACGGGCGGCCCCCTGTCGATCCCGGTGCCTACCAGCCATCAAGGCCAGCGGTTCATCCGCGACAGGGGTCCAAGCCAGTCCATGACCGGCCCGAAGGTCAAGCTCAACGCCCGAGCCTTCAGGACCCAACAACGTGCCAGGCGCCTACCCCCACCAGTGCGCGTTCCACTGCCCACCCCCAACGAGGAGAGCTTGTACTAGCGACACCAGCAGGTGTCAGCGCCAACTAATCGATGTTCCACCCTTGAGCACCCGCTGAGTGACACTCGCACTCAGACCGGGCTCTGGATCGCTTGCGCGACCAGTGCTCCTTAGAAAGGAGGTGATCCAGCCGCACCTTCCGGTACGGCTACCTTGTTACGACTTAGTCCCAATCGCCAGTCCCACCTTCGACAGCTCCCTCCCACAAGGGGTTGGGCCACCGGCTTCGGGTGTTACCGACTTTCGTGACTTGACGGGCGGTGTGTACAAGGCCCGGGAACGTATTCACCGCAGCGTTGCTGATCTGCGATTACTAGCGACTCCGACTTCATGGGGTCGAGTTGCAGACCCCAATCCGAACTGAGACCGGTTTTTTGGGATTCGCTCCACCTCGCGGTTTCGCAGCCCTTTGTACCGGCCATTGTAGCATGCGTGAAGCCCAAGACATAAGGGGCATGATGATTTGACGTCATCCCCACCTTCCTCCGAGTTGACCCCGGCAGTCTCCTATGAGTCCCCACCATCACGTGCTGGCAACATAGAACGAGGGTTGCGCTCGTTGCGGGACTTAACCCAACATCTCACGACACGAGCTGACGACAACCATGCACCACCTGTATGCGAGTGTCCAAAGAGAACGACATCTCTGCCGCGTTCTCGCATATGTCAAGCCTTGGTAAGGTTCTTCGCGTTGCATCGAATTAATCCGCATGCTCCGCCGCTTGTGCGGGCCCCCGTCAATTCCTTTGAGTTTTAGCCTTGCGGCCGTACTCCCCAGGCGGGGAACTTAATGCGTTAGCTGCGGCACGGATCTCGTGGAATGAGACCCACACCTAGTTCCCAACGTTTACGGCATGGACTACCAGGGTATCTAATCCTGTTCGCTCCCCATGCTTTCGCTTCTCAGCGTCAGTAGTGGCCCAGAGACCTGCCTTCGCCATCGGTGTTCCTCCTGATATCTGCGCATTTCACCGCTACAC
Organism: Phycicoccus sp. M110.8; assembly: GCF_032464895.1. Lineage (NCBI taxonomy): Bacteria > Bacillati > Actinomycetota > Actinomycetes > Micrococcales > Intrasporangiaceae > Phycicoccus > Phycicoccus sp. M110.8. Next base: position 902 of record NZ_JAWDIC010000006.1, on the reverse strand, counting down.
CAGGAATTCCAGTCTCCCCTACCACACTCTAGTCTGCCCGTACCCACTGCAAGTCCGGGGTTGAGCCCCGGATTTTCACAGCAGACGCGACAAACCGCCTACAAGCTCTTTACGCCCAATAATTCCGGACAACGCTCGCACCCTACGTATTACCGCGGCTGCTGGCACGTAGTTAGCCGGTGCTTCTTCTGCAGGTACCGTCACTTGCGCTTCTTCCCTGCTGAAAGAGGTTTACAACCCGAAGGCCGTCATCCCTCACGCGGCGTCGCTGCATCAGGCTTTCGCCCATTGTGCAATATTCCCCACTGCTGCCTCCCGTAGGAGTCTGGGCCGTGTCTCAGTCCCAGTGTGGCCGGTCGCCCTCTCAGGCCGGCTACCCGTCGTCGCCTTGGTGAGCCATTACCTCACCAACAAGCTGATAGGCCGCGAGTCCATCCCCAACCGAAAAACTTTCCAAACAGTACCCATGCGGCTCTGTTTCATATCCGGTATTAGCCCCGGTTTCCCGGGGTTATTCCAGAGTCAGGGGCAGGTTACTCACGTGTTACTCACCCGTTCGCCACTGATCACAAAGGTGCAAGCACCTCAGGTCACCGTTCGACTTGCATGTGTTAAGCACGCCGCCAGCGTTCGTCCTGAGCCAGGATCAAACTCTCCATTGATGTTCAGCACGCGCCCCAACCCAAAGGCCAGAACGCGAAACCGTTACCCGTGAAGGGTTGTTTCACTGACTGAGTCACAAACAACTAGCATTCGCTAGATGATCGTTGTCAATCAAAGGATAATCGTTCGAAGCAACCCACAACCAAACCATAAAAGTCCGGCCACGAGCCACCCCGAGACGAGGTTATTGGCATCGATTTTTGACACGCTGTTGAGTTCTCAAGGATCGGACGCGCACC
>NZ_JAWDIC010000005.1 GCF_032464895.1 Phycicoccus sp. M110.8 | reverse complement strand
GTACTCCGCCCCGGCCACGGTGGGAGCGCTGGTCGAGCAGGCGATCAAGGAGGCCAAGGACGCCTTGTTCACCCGGGCGCGGGGATCGGGGTCCGACGGCGATGGGAAGCCCGGGACGGGTGCAGGCGAGCCGGACCCGAGGGCCGGGGGTGGTGCCGGTGTGGCCGGGCTGCCGACGTATGCCGATGCGCTGGAGGAGCTGGCCAACCGGTCGCTCGCGTCGGTCACCTCGACCAGCCGCGCGTCGCACTACCGCGTGTACCTGCACCTGTCCACAGACGGGGCCTGGGTCAACGGTGGCCACGCGATCCCGTTGCGGCTGTTGGGGCGGTTCGTCAGCGACGGGGTCGTCCAGCCGGTGTGGGAGACCGACGGGCGGCCGGTCTCGGTCGGGCGCGGCATGCGGATCCTGCCCGAGCGCACGCGACGGCTGGTCGAGGACCGCGACCGCGGGTGCCGCTTCCCCGGGTGCGGGGCGACCCGGTTCGTCGAGGTCCACCACCTGCAGGCCTGGGCCGACGGGGGCGCCACCGACGAGGACAACCAGGCCAGCCTGTGCCCGCACCACCACGACGCCCTCGACCGCGGCGACTTCACCCTCATCGGCGACCCGACCAGACCCGACGGCCTGGTCGCGACCAACCGGTACGGCCTACGCATCCGACCACCCCGACCCGTCGACACCAGGCCCCCACCCGGCGGTGACCCACCCGTACCGCTCGACGCCTACCGGCCCCCGACCGGCGAAGACGTGCGCTGGCACGACCTCGAGATCCTCCCCGACAGCGCGCTCCCACCGCGGCGCCCACGAGGCGAGCTGCCGTGTCGCACAGGCAGCCTTGCCCGCCCCCTCGGACGCGGCACCTGAGCGGCTCCCCCTCAGCGGCGGGCGAGGACGGACCGGTAGACGTCGAGGGTCTGCTCGCCGATCGAAGCCCAGGAGAACGCCTCGACGGCACGCTTGCGGCCGGCCAGGCCCATCCGCCGGGCACGGTCACGGTCGCTCACCGCGTCGGTGAGTGCGGTGGCGAGGTCGGCGACGAACCGGTCGGCGTCGAGCGGGATGCCGCTGCCGTCCTGGCGCTGCTCGATCGGCACCAGCCAGCCGGTCTCGCCGTCGACGACCACCTCGGGGATGCCCCCGGTGGCCGTCGCGACGACGGGCGCCTCGCACGCCATGGCCTCGAGGTTGACGATGCCGAGCGGCTCGTAGATCGACGGGCAGGCGAAGACCGTCGCGGACGACAGCAGGGCGACGACCTCGGCGCGCGGAAGCATCTCGGGGATCCACACGACACCAGTGCGGCTCGTGCGCAGCTCCTCCATGAGGCCCTCGACCTCGGCCTTGATCTCAGGGGTGTCCGGCGACCCCGCGCACAGGACCAGCTGCACCTCCGGCGGCAGCTGGGCGGCCGCACGCAGCAGGTACGGCAGGCCCTTCTGGCGGGTGATGCGCCCGACGAAGACCACAGACGGCCGGTCCGGGTCCACGCCGTGCCGCCGGACGGTGTCGAGGTCCTCGTGGCGATGCCACAGCTCGGAGTCGATCCCGTTGTGCACGACCGCGACCCGGTCGGGGTCCACCTGGGGGTACGAGCGCAGGACGTCCTGGCGCATTCCCTCGCTGACCGCGATGACCGCGTCCGCCGCCTCGTAGGCCGTGCGCTCCACGAAGGACGACAGCCGGTAGCCACCGCCCAGCTGTTCGGCCTTCCACGGCCGCATCGGCTCCAGCGAGTGCGCGGTCACGACGTGCGGCATACCGCCCAGCAGCGAGGCGACGTGGCCGCCGAAGTTGGCGTACCAGGTGTGCGAGTGGACGACGTCCGCACCGAGGCAGTCCCCGGCCATCGACAGGTCGACGCCCATGGTCCGCACGGCGGCGTTGGCGTCCGCGAGGGCCGGCAGGTCGGCATACCCCGTCGTGCCGTCCTCGGCCACGGGCTCGCCGAACGCGCGGACCCTCGTGTCGATGTCACCACGGGCGCGCAGCGCGCGCACCAGCTCGGCGACGTGGACCCCCGCGCCGCCGTAGATGTTGGGCGGGTACTCCTTGCTGAGGATGTCCACTCTCACGCCGGTGAGACTAGTGGTGGGATGGGGTCGCCGCGAGGGCGCTGATTGCCTAGGTTGGCTCCATGGCGTACCGATCGGGTGGACCCAAGGTGCTGGCGATCGTCCTCGCGGGTGGAGAAGGCAAACGGCTCATGCCGCTCACCGCCGACCGGGCCAAGCCGGCCGTGCCGTTCGGCGGCATCTACCGGCTCATCGACTTCGCGCTGTCGAACGTCGTGAACTCCGGCTACCTCAAGGTCGTCGTGCTGACGCAGTACAAGTCGCACAGCCTCGACCGCCACGTCACCAAGACCTGGCGCATGTCGAACATGCTGGGCAACTACGTCACCCCGGTGCCGGCCCAGCAGCGCATCGACAAGAACTGGTACCTCGGGTCGGCCAACGCGATCTTCCAGAGCCTCAACCTGGTCCACGACGAGCAGCCCGACATCGTCGTCGTCGTGGGCGCCGACCACGTCTACCGCATGGACTTCTCCCAGATGGTCCAGCAGCACATCGAGACCGGGGCCGGCGTGACCGTCGCCGCGATCCGGCAGCCGATCTCGCTCGCCGACCAGTTCGGCGTCATCGAGGTCGACGACGCCGACCGGCGCAAGATCGGCGCCTTCCGTGAGAAGCCCAAGGACGCCAAGGGCCTGCCCGACTCCCCCGAGGAGGTGCTGGCCTCGATGGGCAACTACGTCTTCGACGCCGACGTCCTCATCGACGCGGTGACGCGCGACAACGACCGCGAGGGCAGCAAGCACGACATGGGTGGGGACATCGTGCCGGCGTTCGTGTCCGAGGGCCGCGGCTACGTCTACGACTTCAAGGACAACGTCATCCCTGGTGCGACCGAGCGCGACCAGGCGTACTGGCGCGACGTCGGGACGATGGACTCGTACTGGGAGGCCCACATGGACCTCGTGTCCATCCACCCGGTCTTCAACCTCTACAACTACGACTGGCCGATCTACACCGACTACGGCCCGTACCCGCCGGCCAAGCTCGTCCACGGTGCGGCCGGCAAGTTCGGCGAGGCCCACAACTCGGCGGTCTCCCCCGGTGTCGTCATCTCCGGTGCCACCGTCACCAACTCGGTGCTCTCCCCCCGCTGCCACATCCACAGCGGCACCACCATCGACGACAGCGTCCTGCTCGACGGCGTCGAGGTCGGGCGAGGGTGCGTCATCAGGCGCGCCATCATCGACAAGGGCGTCGTCGTGCCGCCGGACACCACCATCGGGGTGGACCGGGAGAAGGACCTGGCGCGCGGGTTCATGGTCACCGAGTCGGGGCTCACGGTCGTCGCCAAGCAGCAGGAGGTCACCGCGTGAGCGAGCGTCCCATCCGGATCGCCGTCCAGCTCCAGCCCCAGCACGCCGAGTACTCCGCGATCCGCCGCGCCGCCGCGCAGGCGGAGGAGATCGGGGTCGACGTCGTCTTCAACTGGGACCACTTCTACCCGCTGTACGGCGAGGCCGACGGCGCGCACTTCGAGTGCTGGACCATGCTCGGCGCCTGGGCCGAGGCGACCGAGCGGGTCGAGATCGGCGCCCTCGTCACCTGCAACAGCTACCGCAACCCGCAGCTGCTCGCCGACATGGCGCGCACGGTCGACCACATCAGCGACGGCCGGCTCATCCTCGGCATCGGCTCGGGCTGGTTCGAGCGCGACTACGACGAGTACGGCTTCGAGTTCGGGACCGCGGGCGGCCGGCTCGACCGGCTCGCGCACGACCTGCCGCTCATCGAGCAGCGCTGGGCCCAGCTCAACCCGCCGCCCACCCGCCCCATCCCCGTCCTGATCGGCGGCGGGGGCGAGCGCAAGACCCTGAAGATCGTCGCGAAGCACGCGAACATCTGGCACGGCTTCGGCGGCGCCGAGACCATCGCGCACAAGCACGCCGTGCTGGACGAGTGGTGCCGCAAGCTCGGCCGCGACCCGAACGAGATCGAGCGCTCCGCGGGCGTCTCCCCCAAGCCCGGACGCCACCCCGAGGACGTCAAGGACTACGCCGCCGGCGCAGAGGCCCTGTATGCCGTGGGCACGCGCCTGTTCACGGTCGGCATCGGTGGCCCGCACTACGACCTGGGCCCCCTGCGCGACCTGGTCGCATGGCGAGACTCGCGCCGGGGGTCCTGACCGGCGTCGATATCGTGACGGCGTGACCGAGACGAACCCCGAGCAGGCGCCCGGGGGCGTCCCGACCGACGGCACCACCGCCACCGGCGGGAGCACCGCCACCGGCGGGAGCACCGCCACCGGCGGGAGCACCGCCCCCGGCGGCCCCGCCGAGGACGTCGCGACCCTGCTCGTCACCATCAGCGGTGACGACCGCCCCGGCGTGACCAGCGCGTTCTTCGACGCCATCGCCGACGTCGGCGCGGAGGTGCGCGACCTCGAGCAGGTGGTCGTCCGGGGCCACCTGACCCTCGCCATGCTCCTGGCCCCGGGTGCCGCGGAGGACCGGCTGCGCGAGGTGCTCACCGCCGTCGGCCGGGACCTGGACCTCAAGGTCAAGCTGCGCAGCGGCACCGGTGACAGCCTGCGCCAGCGCAGCGGCCGTGCCGCCGTGGTGGTCCTCGGCTCACCGCTGCGGGCGACCGCCGTGGCCGCGGTGACGGCGCGGATCGCCTCGCACGGGGCCAACATCGACCGCATCCGCAGGCTCGCCCGCTACCCCGTCACGACGGTCGAGTTCGACGTCTCCGGCGCGGACGTCGACCGGCTCCGCCGCGAGCTCGCCCTCGAGTCCAGCATCCACGGCATCGACATCTCCGTCGCGGCCGGCGGCCTGGCCCGGCGCGGACGGCGCCTCGTCGTCATGGACGTGGACTCCACCCTCATCCAGGACGAGGTCATCGAGCTGCTGGCCCGGCACGCCGGGCGGGAGCGCGAGGTCGCCGAGGTGACCGAGGCGGCGATGCGTGGGGAGCTCGACTTCGCCGAGAGCCTGCGACAGCGGGTCGCCGCACTCGAGGGCCTGCCCATCACCGTGCTGGACGACGTGCGGGCCGCCGTCCGCTTCACCCCCGGTGCCCGGACCCTGGTGCGCACCCTGAAGCGGCTGGGCTTTACCGTCGCCGTCGTCTCCGGCGGCTTCATCGAGGTGGTCGAGGACCTGGCGCGCGAGCTCGACATCGACCACGCGCACGCCAACCGCCTCGAGGTACGCGACGGCGTGCTCACCGGCCGCGTGCTCGGCGAGATCGTCGACCGGCAGGGCAAGGCCCGTGCGCTGCGCCGGTTCGCCGAGGAGGCCGGGCTGCCGCTGTCGCGGACCGTCGCCATCGGTGACGGCGCCAACGACCTCGACATGCTCGAGACCGCGGGTCTCGGCGTGGCGTTCAACGCCAAGCCGGTGGTGCGCGAGCAGGCCGACACGTCGGTGACCGTGCCGTACCTCGACGCCGTCCTCTACCTGCTCGGCATCACGCGCGAGGAGATCGAGGAGGCGGACGCTGCCGACGGCACGCCGACACCGGCTCCGCCGATCCCGCAGCCCGGCTCCTAGGCTGGCGCAATGGCATCCCCGAGGAAGCGCGGCCGACCCACCCTGTTCGTCATCGGGGGTGCGGAGGACCGCGTCGGCAAGGCGACCGTGCTGCGGCGCTTCGTCCGCCTCGCCGGGGGACGGCGCGCCCGCATCGTCCTCGTCCCCACGGCATCCTCGTTCCCCGACGAGGTGACGGCCTCGTACACCGACGTCTTCACCCGGCTCGGGGCCCCGGCTCCGTCGGTCGTGGACCCCCAGGACCGGGCCGAGGCGCACGACGAGGAGCTCGTCGCCCTCGTGGACGCAGCCACGGGCGTGTTCATGAGCGGCGGCAGCCAGCTCAAGCTGAGCCAGCGCTTCCCCGGCACCCCGCTCGGGGATGCCATCCACCGGGCCCACGCGCGGGGCGCGGTCGTCGGCGGGACCTCGGCCGGGGCGTCCATCATGAGCCAGTTCATGATCTCGATGGGTGACGAGGGCATCACCCCGCGCCAGCGGCACAGCCAGCTCAGCGCCGGCCTCGGCCTCGTCGAGGGCGTCATCATCGACCAGCACTTCGCCCAGCGGTCGCGCTACGGGCGGCTCATGTCGATGGTGGCCGCCTCACCCAGCCTGCTCGGCATCGGCATCGACGAGGACACCGCGGTCGAGCTCGTCGACGGTCGGACGTTCACCGTGCACGGCTCGGGAGCGGTGTTCGTGCTCGACTGCCGCACCGCCCAGTCCGACGCGCCGGACGCCCGTCGGGGCGCCCCGCTGATGGTCTCCGGAGCGGTGGTGCACTCGCTGCCCGCAGGCGCTACGTTCGACCTCGCCGAGGTGAAGCTCGTCGAGTTCGTCGAGAAGCACCCGGACGCCGCGGTCGCCCTGGCGACGGCCAAGGCCTGACCGCCACCGGAGCGCGTGCCGACGACGTCACTGCCCCTGTCCGTCCTGCTGACCAGCGAGGAGTGCCCATGGCAGACCGTCCCACCCCGACCGGACCCGCCGCCCCGGACCTGCGGATCGTCGAGTCGCGGGTCTACCGCGGTGGGAACGTCTGGTCGTACAACCCGGCCATCCACCTCGTCGTCGACCTCGGGGTCCTCGAGGCCTACCCGAGCGACACGATCGAGGGCTTCACGGACCAGCTCGTGGCGCTCCTCCCGGGCCTGGAGAACCACACGTGCTCCCGCGGGGTGAAGGGCGGGTTCGTCGAGCGCCTGCGCGAGGGCACCTGGCTGGGGCACGTCGCCGAGCACGTCGCCCTGCAGCTGCAGCAGGAGGCGGGCCACGACCTGCGGCGGGGCAAGACCCGCGCGGTCAAGGGCCAGCCCGGCCGCTACAACGTCATCTACGACTACAGCGACGAGACCGTCGGCCTGGCTGCCGGCACCCTCGCCGTCCGGCTGGTCAACCACCTCGTGCGGGCCGAGGAGGGCTTCGACTTCGCCGAGGCGCTCGACGTCTTCCTCCGGCAGGCCCAGCGCGCGGCGTTCGGCCCGTCGACGCAGGCGATCCTCGAGGAGGCCATCTCCCGGGACATCCCCTACATCCGCCTCAACAACGCCTCCCTCGTCCAGCTCGGCCAGGGGGTCCACGCCCAGCGCATCCGGGCGACGATGACGTCCAAGACCGGTGCGCTGGCCGTCGACATCGCGTCCGACAAGGACATGACGACCAGGCTGCTCGCCTCTGCGGGCCTGCCGGTGCCCAAGCAGGAGACGGTGCGCTCCGCCGACGGTGCCGCGGCCGCCGCCCGGCGCATCGGCTTCCCCGTCGTGGTCAAGCCGCTCGACGGCAACCACGGCCGCGGCGTCGTCCTCGACCTGCAGGGCGAGGACGAGGTCAGGGACGCCTTCGTCGTCGCCGAGGGCGAGTCGCGGCGCGGCTACGTCATCGTCGAGTCCTTCATCACCGGCCGCGACTACCGCTGTCTCATCGTGGGCGGGAAGATGCAGGCCATCGCCGAGCGCGTGCCGGCCCACGTGATCGGCGACGGGTCGCACACGGTCACCGAGCTCGTCGACCTCACCAACGCCGACCCGCGTCGCGGCGTGGGCCACGAGAAGGTCCTCACCCGGATCAAGGTCGACGACGCCGCCGTGGCGCTCGTCCGCGACCAGGGCTGGGAGATGGACCAGGTGCCGCCCGAGGGGCAGATGGTCAAGCTCGCCCTCACCGGCAACATGTCCACCGGCGGCATCTCGGTCGACCGCACCTTCGAGGCGCACCCCGACAACGTCGAGATCGCCGAGGAGGCGGCCCGGATGATCGGGCTCGACGTCGCCGGCATCGATTTCATCTGCCCCGACATCGCCTCCCCGGTGCGTGAGACCGGCGGTGCCATCTGCGAGGTCAACGCCGCGCCCGGCTTCCGCATGCACACCCACCCGACGGTCGGTGAGCCCCAGTACATCGCGCGCCCGGTCGTCGACCTGCTCTTCCCGCCCGGCTCCCCCTCGCGCGTGCCGATCGTGGCCGTCACCGGGACCAACGGCAAGACGACGACGTCGCGGATGATCGCCCACATCTTCAAGGGGATCGGGCGCAAGGTCGGCATGACCTCGACCGACGGCATCGTCATCGACGAGCGGCTCGTCTACAAGGCCGACGCCTCCGGTCCGCGGTCCGCGCGCATGGTCCTGCAGAACCCGCGCGTCGACTTCGCCGTGATGGAGGTCGCCCGTGGCGGCATCCTGCGCGAGGGCCTCGGCTACGACCGCAACGATGTCGCTGTCGTCACCAACATCGCGCCCGACCACCTCGGCATGAAGGGCATCGACACCCTCGAGCAGCTCGCCGACGTCAAGGCCGTCATCGTCGAGGCCGTCCCCCGCGACGGGTTCGCGGTGCTCAACGCCGACGACGACCTGGTGCGCAAGATGCGCCGGCGCTGCTCCGGCGGCGTCGTGTGGTTCTCGCTGCAGCCGCCGGGCAGCAAGGTCCGCGAGTACATCGACGACCACTGCCGCCGCGGGGGCCGGGCCGTGGTGCTCGAGCCGACCGACCGCGGCGACATGATCACCATCAAGCACGGTCGCCGTTCGATGCAGCTCGCGTGGACGCACCTCCTGCCGGCGACGTTCGGCGGCACGGCGAAGTTCAACGTCGCCAACGCCATGGCCGCTGCCGGCGCCGCCTTCGCGGCCGGGGCGGGGCTGCACGAGATCCGGCAGGGCCTGCGCACCTTCACGACGAGCTACTACCTCTCCCCCGGGCGCATGAACCTCGTCAACGTGCACAACGTCGACGTGTTCGTCGACTACTGCCACAACGCCCCCGGCATGCGGGTGCTCGGCGAGTTCGTCGACGGGTATGCCGCCCAGAAGTCCGGTCAGTCCGACCTCGGCAAGATCTCCCGGATCGGCATGGTCTCGACGGCGGGCGACCGCCGCGACGACGACATGCGCGAGCTCGGGGCCATCGCGGCGCGGCACTTCGACGTCGTCGTGGTCCGCGAGGACAAGCGGCTCCGGGGGCGGCCGCTGGGCCAGACCGCCGAGCTCATCGCCGACGGGGTCCGCGCGGAGATGGGCAAGGAGGGCGTGCGCTGCCGCCAGGTGGAGGTCGTCCTCGCCGAGGTCGACGCCGTGCGGCACTGCATGGCCCGCGCCAACCCGGGCGACGTCGTCGTGCTCTGCGTGGACCAGCACGCCGAGGTGCTCGCCGAGCTCGAGACGATGACCCAGTCCGCGCAGGCGGGAGCTCACAACCGCGATGGTGTGAGCGACCCCGACCTCGACCCGGTCGAGCTGCAGAGCGAGGCGGAGGTCGCCGGGAACGAGGCGGCTGCGGAGGGCGCCGAGGGCGAGCCGGTCACCGCCTGAACCGGGGCCGGGTGGGGGGCTACCGCCCGCGCAGCTCCGCGGCATACCGCGACAGCGCGCCCCGGTAGCCCTGGGTGTCGTCGTCGCCCGCGTGGTGGAGCAGGACGTCGACGAGGTCCGCGACGGCCTCGCCCGGGCGCCCGCAGTCGAACGCGGCCAGGGCGCGGAACGCGGCCACCGCCGCAGACCCCGGACGCTCGGTCTCGAGCTCGGTGAGCAGGTCGTGGGCAGCCTCGGCCTGCCCGGTGTTGCGCAGGCTCGAGGCGAGCTGGATGCGGGCCCGGTGCCGGTGCGGCTCGCGCAGCCCGGCCGCGAGGGCCTCCCGGTAGACCTCGACGGCGTCGGACTCGCGGCCGGCCGCGTCGAGCGCGGAGGCGTACTCGTAGACCAGCCGCGGGTCGTCGGGGCGACGGTCCCGCAGGGCCCGGGCGGCATCGACCCGGGCTGCGTCGTCGCCCATGGCCCACAGGGCCGAGATCTCACCCTCCAGCTCGTGCTCGCCCCGGGCCGCCACGACCTTGCGCCGGATGTCGGCGGCCGTGTCGGACGTGGCCCCCTGCCCCACCAGCCAGGCCGCGACCTGGGCCCGCTCCGAGTGGCACATGAGCGCGACCACGTCGCCGTCGGCCGCGCCCGGCACGAGCGCCTGCAGACCGCCGAGCTCGGTGTCGTAGGACTCGATGTCGGCCACGCCGGCGCGGGCCAGCCCGGCGCGCAGGTGGCTCTCCAGCTCCTCCATGGTGCGCCCGCGCAGGTAGTGCGCCTTGTGCGCCGCGACGACCCGGTCGGCCCGCAGCCCGGCGATCTCGCCCATGGCCTCGAGCAGCTCGTCGGTGCGGTCGCCGGCCAGGCCGAGGCCCAGGTGGACCTGCCCGCCGGGCACGGTCAGTCCGTGCGCCACGTCGAGGAGCGCCTCCAGCCCGGCCTCGTTGTGCGCGAGGTCGACGATGACCGTGATCTCGGCACCGTCGGCGCGCCGCAGGGTGTACGTGTTCATGCGCCCCGGGTTGAGCCGGTCGTCGGGGGCGAACGTGCGCAGCCCGTCGATGACGGCGTCGCGTGGGATCCCCAGGCCCAGCGCTGCGGCGGTCGCGGCGAGCACGTTCGCGATGTTGTGCTGCGACAGGCCCGAGAGGGTAGCGGGGACGTCGAGCACGCTGACGAGCCGGTCGGGGTCACGGCCCGCCTCGAGCACGGTCACGTCGCCGTCCAGGACCGTGGCGGCCCGGCCGCCGAGGTCGAGCGCCTGGCGGATGGCGGGTGCGTCGGGGCGCAGCGCGAACACCCACGGCTTGGCGCGGGTGCCGGTCCGCATCGCCCACACCCGCGGGTCCTCGCCGTTGAGCACGGCCCACCCGCCCGGGCGCGTGGCCTTCGTGACGAGCGCCTTGACCTCGGCGAGCTGGTCGACGGTGTCGATGCCCTGCATCCCGAGGTGGTCGGCCGACACGTTCGTGACGACGCTGACGTCGTTGTGGCTGACCCCCATGCCCTTGAGCAGCATGCCTCCGCGGGCCGTCTCGAGGATGCCGAGCTGGACCCCGGGGGCGCTGAGGACCGCCCGCGCGCCGGCAGGTCCGGAGTAGTCGCCCGCCTCGACGAGCTCGCCCTGCACGACGATGCCGTCCGTCGAGGACCACCCGGTGCGCAGACCGGCGGTCATCCCGATGTGACCGAGCAGCCGGGTGGTGGTCGTCTTGCCGTTGGTCCCCGTCACGGACGCGACGGGGATGGTGGGCCGGACGATGGCGGGACGGTCGCCGGGTGCGGCCGCGGCCACGACCGCAGCCTGCTCGGCGACCGCGTTCCGGCCCTCCAGCCACGCCTGCAGGACCGGGCCTGTCGCCTCACCCAGGGCTCGTGCCCGTCCCCGGCGTCGCCAGACGAACGCGACGACCACCTGCGCCGGGCTGGAGCCCGCACGCACCCGCACGCCCAGCCGGGTGGTCCCGCTCGCCGCTGCGGTCGCCCGGACGGCGCGCTCGACGACCCGCATCACGAACCGCTGGCGCGCCTGCGTCCCGGGCGCACCCGGCCGGGCACCCGGCATACCCACGCTCGCGGCGACGGCCACGAGGGCGGCCTCCTCGGCCGCGAGGTAGCCCGGGAGCTCGAGGGTGACCTTCACCGCCGGCTTGGCGAAGTAGAGGTTCGGGCCCTCGAGGACGCGGACCTCGGTGACGGCAACGGTCGGGGCCGCGCCGGATGCGGACGTCATGGCGTCAGACGCTACTGCCCGCCCGCGGGTCCCGCGCCGCGGCTACTGCCCCATGGCGTGCACGCCGCCGTCGACGTGCACGATCTCGCCGGTCGTGGCCGGGAACCAGTCCGACAGCAGGGCCGCGCACGCCTTGGCGGCCGGCACCGGGTCGTTGACGTCCCAGCCCAGCGGCGCCCGCTGGCCCCACGTGTCCTCGAAGGCGACGAAGCCCGGGATCGACTTGGCCGCGGTGGTGCGGATCGGCCCGGCCGACACCAGGTTGCTGCGGATCCCCCTGGGGCCGAGGTCGCGGGCGAGGTAGCGGTTGGTGGACTCGAACGCCGCCTTGGCCACGCCCATCCAGTCGTAGACCGGCCACGCGAACTTCGCGTCGAAGGTGAGGCCGACGATGGCACCGCCCTCGCGCATCAGCGGCAGCGCCGCGACGGCCAGCGACTTGAGCGAGTAGGCCGAGGCGTGCATCGCGGTCGACACGTCCTCGAACGTGCCCTCCATGAAGTTGAACGCGCCCTGCGGCGCGAACCCGATCGAGTGCAGCACCCCGTCGAGGTGGTCGACGTGCTCGCCGAGCCGCTCTGCCAGGCTGTCGAGGTCCTCCTGGTTGGTCACGTCGAGCTCGATGACCGGCGGGGTCGTGGGCAGGCGCTTGGCGATGGTCTGGGTGATCTTGAAGGTGCGCCCGAACGACGTCAGGACCACCTCGGCCCCCTGCTCCTGTGCCAGCTTGGCGACGTGGAACGCGATCGAGGAGTCCATGAGGACGCCGGTGACCAGCAGCTTCTTGCCCTCGAGCAACATGGGGTTCTCCTTCGGGAGCGGGGAGCGGGAGCGGGGGTCGGACAGGTCGGGTGGGGACGGGTCGGGTCAGTGGCCCATGCCGAGGCCGCCGTCGACCGGGATGACGGCGCCGGTGATGTATGCCGCGTCGTCGCCCGCGAGGAAGCGCACCGCGGCGGCGACCTCGTCGGCCTGGCCGAACCGGCCGGCCGGGATGCTGGCGAGGTAGGCCTTCTGCCGGTCCTCCGGCAGGGCCGCGGTCATGTCGGTCTCGATGAAGCCGGGGGCGACGACGTTGGCGGTGATGCCGCGGCCGCCGAGCTCGCGCGAGATGGAGCGGGCCAGCCCGACGAGGCCGGACTTGCTGGCGGCGTAGTTGGCCTGACCCGGCGAGCCGTAGAGGCCGACGACGCTGGAGATGAAGATGATCCGCCCCCTGCGCGCCCGGATCATGCCCTTGACCGCGCGCCGGGCACAGCGGAAGGCGCCGGCGAGGTTGGTGTCGAGGACGCTGTCGAACTCCTCGTCGCTCATCCGCATCAGCAGCGTGTCGCGGGTGATGCCGGCGTTGGCGACGAGCACCTCGACGGGGCCGCCGAGCAGCTCCTCGGCCTCGGTGAACGCGGCGTCGACGCTGGCGGTGTCGGTGACCTCGCACCGGACCGCGCGCAGGCCCTCCGGCGCCTCGCCGGAACGGTTCGTCACCACGACGTTCTCACCGGCCGCAGCCAGTGCCCGGGCGATCGCCAGCCCGATGCCGCGGTTGCCTCCGGTGACGAGGATGTTGCGCCCAGCCATCGATCTCCTCCGTGCCTCGCGGCCGTCTGTCGGTCGTGCGACGGGCCCCGTGCGGGGCCCGGCTGCGACCCTACCGACTACCCATCGGTAGGCCTCATCCGGAACGCCCGGGGCCCGATCGGTGGCGCCGTCCGTCCCGGCTTATCGTTGAAGGGTGCCCCGTCCCCGCCGCCCCCACCACGACGAGCCCGTCGTGCAGTCGGTGACCTCCGCCCCCGAGTCGCTGGCGGAGGAGCAGGCCCACCGGATCAAGCGCTACCTGCTCACGATGGCCGTGCGCACCGTCTGCTTCGTGGGCGCCGCGGTGACCGCGACCAAGGGCGCGTCCCCCTGGGTGTGGGGCACCCTGTCCGTCGCGGCGATCCTGCTGCCGTACGTCGCCGTCGTCATGGCCAACGCGGTGCGGCCGCGTGCCCCGGGCGGCTCGCGGCCCGTGGTGCCGCGGGGCGACGGGCCGCCTCAGATCGGGCCACGGTGACCGACACCGTGACCGAGCTGGTCTGCAGCGCCAAGGGCTGCCGTCGCGAGGCCACCTGGGCGCACCTGTGGAACAACCCGAAGCTGCACACCACCGACCGGCGCAAGGTGTGGCTGGCGTGCGAGGAGCACCGGGCGTCCCTCGGCGACTTCCTCTCGGTGCGCGGCTTCCTCAAGGAGACCGTCGCCGCGGACGCCATCCCCGCCGACGCCGGTTAGTCGGCCGACGGCTGTCGGCCGTCGACGCGGGTCAGCCGCCGATCGAGGACATCGGGCGGGCCGGCTGCACGAACGCGTCCGTGCCGATCCCGTGCCCCGGCGCCTTGCGCCACATCTCGCCGCGGATGAGGCCGGCGATCTCCTCGTCGCTCGCCCCCTCGCGCAGCGGGCCCCGCAGGTCGGTCTCCCTCTGCGAGAAGAGGCAGTTGCGCACCTGGCCGTCGGCGGTGAGCCGCGTGCGGTCGCAGGCCGCGCAGAACGGCGCCGAGACACTGGCGATGATGCCCACCGTCTCGGGGCCTCCGTCGACCAGGAACCTCTCGGCGGGGGCGCTCCCCCGGTCCGCCGCGGGCAGGGGCGTGAGGGTGAACCGCTCTGCGAGCCGGTCGCGCACCTCGTCGGCACTGATCATCGTCGAGGCGTCCCACCCGTGCTGGGCGTCCAGCGGCATCTGCTCGATGAACCTCAGCTCGTAGCCGCGGTCGAGGCACCACTGCAGCAGCTCTGCCACCGAGTGGTCGTTGATGCCGCGCATGGCGACGGCGTTGACCTTGACGGGGGTGAGGCCGGCAGCGGCGGCCGCCTTGAGCCCGGCCTCGACGTCGTGCAGGCGGTCGCGCCGGGTCAGGTCGGCGAACTCGCGCGGGTCGACGGTGTCGAGGCTGACGTTGATGCGGTCCAGGCCGGCGTCGGCGAGGGGCTGGGCGAGCCGGTCGAGGCCCACGCCGTTGGTGGTCATCGCGATCGAGGGCCGGGGGTCGAGATCTGCGATGCGACGGACCACGTCGACGAGCGAGCGGCGCAGGAGCGGCTCACCGCCGGTCAGCCGGACCTGGCGCACGCCGAGTCCCACGAAGATCCCGACGAGCCGCACGAGCTCGTCGTCCGTGAGCATCTCCGGCTTGGCGAGCCACGGCAGGCCCTCGGCCGGCATGCAGTAGCGGCAGCGCAGGTTGCACCGGTCGGTCACGGAGACGCGCAGGTCGCGGGCCACCCGTCCGTGCCGGTCAGGCAGGCCCCGCAGGTCGTCCGGCGGGCGCGCGCTGTCGCGCACCATCGGGAAGGGGAGGCCGGTCATGCCCCCCAGCCTAGGCCGGGTACCGTGAAGAAGTGTTCAGGACGCTCACCTCGCGGCGCTGGCTGGGCGCCCTGGCGGTGGCCGCGGTGTTCGCCGTGGCGGCGTTCTTCCTCGGTCGCTGGCAGTGGCACCGCTACGAGGCGAAGTCCGCGCGGGCCGACCGCATCCACTCCCACTACGGCGCCACGCCGCGCCCCGTCGGGCAGGTGCTGGGAGCGTCGCCGATGCCGCTGGCCTCCGACTGGACCCGCGTCACCATGACCGGGACGTATGCCGCGGACAGCCAGCTGCTCGTGCGCAACCGCCCGCACGACTCGGTCTACGGCTACGAGGTCGTCGTGCCTTTCCGGGCCGACGGTGCCGGCACGGTGCTGCTCGACCGTGGGTGGGTGGCCAACGGCAGGACCGCGGAGACCCCGCCGGACGTGCCCCCCGTGCCCACCGGTCGGCTGACCGTCACCGGCTGGGTGCGGCAGGGCGAGCCGTCCCTCGGCCGGCAGATGCAGCCGGGCCAGCTCGCCAGCATCAACCTGCGTGAGGCGTCCGCGGCGGTGGGGACCCCCCTGCTGGGCGGGTACGTCATCGTGCAGGGCGAGAAGGCAGCGGACGGCCGCACCCCGCCGCGGCCGGCACCGCTCGAGGCGCCCGACACCGACCTCGGTCCGCACCAGGCGTACGCGTTCCAGTGGTGGCTGGCCATGGTCGCCGGTTTCGTCCTCGTGTGGTTCGGGGCGCGGCGCGAGCACCTCGAGTCGCTGGAGCCGGTCGGGCCGGTCACCGGCACGGGTGACGGTGGTGCCCCCGGTGACGGTGGTGCGGGCGACGGAGGCGCGGGTGCCGACGGCGGCAGGCAGGCCGAGCCCGTGGGTGCCCGCGCCGGTCGCACGGGCCGTCCCGCCAAGCCCAAGAAGGTGCGCATCTGGGACGAGGAGGACGGCTGACCGGGGGCTGACCGGGGGCTGAACTGGAACTGGCAGGCATTGGGCGCACTTTGGCACCGGCGCCGTCGTGCCCGCGCACGACACGGCATACGGTCGTCCCTGTGACGACGCCGGACCGCACCCGCACGCTCAGCCTCCTCACCGTCCCGGTCGTGCTGGTGCTGTGGGCGTCGGCGTTCGTCGCGATCCGGCACCTGGGGCCGTCGGTCTCCCCCGGCGCGCTGTCGCTCGGGCGGCTGCTCGTGGCGTCCGTCGTCCTCGGCGCCATGATGCTGACCCGGCCCCGCACGTGGCCGAGCCGGCGAGACCTGCCGCTGCTCGTGACGTGCGGGGTGCTGTGGTTCGGCGTCTACAACATCACGCTCAACGCCGCGGAGCGCCGCATCGACGCCGGCACCGCCGCGATGCTGGTCCAGATCGGCCCCATCGTCGTGGCCCTCCTGGCGGCGGTCTTCCTCGGCGAGCAGCTCACCCGCTGGCTCGTGGCCGGGGCCGTCGTGGGGTTCGCGGGCGTCGTGGTGATCGGCCTCGCCAAGTCCGGCCACGGCGCCGGCGACCTCGGCGGGGTCCTGCTCGCGGTGGTGGCGGCGCTGACCTACGGCGCCGGCGTCGTCACCCAGAAGCCGCTGCTGTCCCGCCTGCCCGGACTGGAGGTCACGTTCCTCGCCTGCGTCATCGGCGCGGTGGTGTGCCTGCCCTTCACCCCCGACCTCGTCGACACCGTGCGGCACGGCAGCGCGACGACGCTGCTGCTCGTCGCCTACCTGGGCGTCTTCCCCACCGCGGTCGCGTTCCTGCTCTGGGCGTTCGCGCTGTCCCGGACGAACGCCGGCACGCTGGCCCTGACGACCTTCCTGGTGCCGGTCATCGCCACCGGCCTGGGGTGGCTGTTCCTCGACGAGCTCCCGCCGGCGGGCGCGTACGTCGGCGGGGCCCTGTGCATCGTCGGCGTCGTGCTGACCCGTCGCCGCCCCCGGCCGGCCCGCCGCACCGTCGACCGGACGGCCTCCGAGCCGGACATGGTGCCCTCCGGCTCCTGAGGAGTCCTACGCCGGGACGTCGGACTCCTGGTCGGCGAACTGGGTCGTGTACAGGTCGCGGTACAGACCCCTCCGGGCCATGAGCTCGGTGTGCGTGCCGCGCTCGACGATGCGCCCGGCGTCGACGACCAGGATCTGGTCGGCGCCCCGGACCGTCGACAGGCGGTGCGCGATGACGAGGGCCGTGCGGCCGGTCAGGGCGGTGTCGAGGGCGCGCTGGACGGCCGCCTCGGACTCGCTGTCGAGGTGCGCCGTCGCCTCGTCGAGGACGATGAGACCCGGCCCCTTGAGCAGCAGGCGGGCCAGCGCGAGCCGCTGCTTCTCGCCGCCGGAGAGGCGGTGGCCCCGGTCGCCGACAACGGTGTCGAGGCCCTCCGGCAGGGCGTCGACGAGGGCCCAGACGTGCGCCGCCCTGAGGGCGGCGACCATCTGCTCCTCGGTCGCGTCGGGGGCGGCGTAGGCGAGGTTGGCCCGGATGGTGTCGTGGAAGAGGTGCGCCTCCTGCGTCACGACGCCGACGGTCGCGTGGACCGAGTCGAGGGTGGCGTCGCGCAGGTCGACGCCGTTGATGCGGACGGCACCCGTGGTGGGGTCGTACAGGCGCGCGACGAGGCTGGTGATGGTGGTCTTGCCGGCGCCGCTCGGCCCGACGAGGGCGACCAGCTGCCCCGGCTCGACGGTGAACGTCACGTCGCGCAGGACGGCGCCGGAGCCCTTGCGGTCACCGACCGCCGTGCTCTCGAGCGATGCCAGCGACACGTCGTCGGCCGAGGGGTACCGGAAGCCCACCCCGTCGAGCTCGACGGACACCGGGCCGTCGGGCAGCCGGCGGGCGCCGGGTCGCTCCTGGACCAGTGGCTCGAGGTCGAGGACCTCGAAGACCCGCTCGAACGAGACGAGGGCGGTCATGACGTCGACGCGGACGTTGGAGATCGCGGTGAGCGGCCCGTAGAGGCGGGCGAGCAGAGCCGTGAGGGCGAGCAGGGTGCCGACGGTGAGCGTGCCGCCGACGGCCATGAGGCCGCCGAAGCCGTAGACCATCGCGGTCGCCAGCGAGGCGACGAGGGTGAGCGCCACGAAGAAGATGCTGCGGTTCATGGCGATCTTGACGCCCATGTCGCGCACGCCGGCGGCGCGCTCGGCATACTCCTCGTCCTCGCGGCGGGCGTCGCCGAAGAGCTTGACGAGCAGCGCGCCGGCCACGTTGAACCGCTCCGTCATGCGGGTGCCCATGTCGGCGTTGAGGCCCATCTGGGCGTGGCTGAGGCCCGCGAGCCGGCGGCCCATCCAGCGCGCGGGGACGATGAAGAACGGCACGAGCGCGAGCGAGGCCAGGGTGAGCTGCCAGGACAGGGTCGCCATCGTGCCGATGATCAGCGCGAGCGACACGACGTTGCTGACGACGCTGGAGAGCACGGACGTGAAGGCCTGCTGGGCGCCGAGGACGTCGGAGTTGAGCCGGCTCACCAGCGCACCGGTCTGCGCCCGGGTGAAGAACGCGATGGGCTGGCGCAGCACGTGGGCGAAGACCTCGGTGCGCAGGTGGTAGATCAGGCCCTCGCCGATCCGGGCGGAGTACCACCGCGAGACCAGGGTGAGCGCGCCGTCGGCCACCGCGATCGCCGCGACGAGCAGCGCCAGCTCGACGACGACGCCGCGGTCCCTGGGGATGATGCCGCGGTCGACGATGTCCTTGAGCAGCAGCGGGGTGGCGACGACGAGGGCGGCGTCGAGCACGACGACCACGACGAAGACGGCGATCTCGCGCTTGAACGACCGTGCGTACGACAGGGTGCGGCGAGCGGTGCCGGGCGCCAGCTTGCGGTCCTTGACCGAGTCGTCACGGGTCAGCGAACGCATGGCCATCCAGCCAGACATGCTCATGCGCCACCTCCGATTCGTTCCGGCGGGACAACGCCTGTGCGCCGGGTCGCATTCCCATCGTGGCCCCCGGCACCGACAGCGCCTCGGCGGGTCAGGTGCTGGCGCGCTGGAGCATCCCGTGCAGCAGCCGGCCCTGCGCCTCGCGCTCGAGCCGCAGCTGGGTGTCGCGGTCGCTGGTGGCGGCAGCGGCCAGCAGCGGCTTGAGCTCGCGCAGGGCGTCGGCCGGGGCGGCCAGCAGGGCGGCGACGAGGTCGGCCGTGGTGGCCTCGAGCTCGGCACGGGGCACCGCGACGTTGGCCAGGCCAGTCGCGACGGCCTCCTGCGCGCCGACGAACCGTCCGGTCGCGCAGATCTCGAGCGCCCTCGCCGGGCCCACGAGGCGCACGAGCGGGCCCGTGCCACCGAGGTCGGGGACCAGCCCGAGCGAGGTCTCGCGCATGGCGAGCTGGACGTCGTCGGCGACGACCCGGAGGTCGGCGACCAGGGCCAGCTGCATCCCCGCCCCGATCGCATGGCCCTGCACGGCCGCGACCACGACCGCGGGCACCGACGCCCACGCCGTGAACCCGCGCTGGAACGCCTCGATCGCGTCCGCCGCGGCCTCGGGGCCGCCGACGGCCAGGGCGAGGATGTCCTGCTCCCCCTCGACGCCACCCGGGCGCAGCATGCCGCGGTCCAGGCCGGCCGAGAACGACTGCCCCTCACCCCTCAGCACCACGACCCGCACGGAGGCGTCCAGCCCTTCGGCGACGCCCGCGAGGGCGGCCCACAGGCTCGGCGTCTGCGCGTTGCGCTGCTCCGGCCGGTCGAGGCTTACGGTGACGACGTCGCCGGTGCGGGCGACGTGCAGGTGCGGGTGCGGCCGGTCGGGGGTGTCGCTCACCCGGGCAGGCTATCGGCGGGCGAGGTGCCGGCGGGCAGGTTGTCGGCGCGGGCCAGCACCAGCTGGGCCACCGCGTCGGTCTGCGCCAGTGCGCCCGGGACCATCGTGACGCCGTGGCGGCCGCACTCCTGGGCCATGCGGTCGCGCAGGATGCCCTCGGCCACCATGAAGGAGACGGCGACGGTGCGGTCGGTGTCCTCCGGCAGCCGCCGCAGGACCTGCTCCAGCGTCGCCCCGCCGTCCAGCGCCGCGACGTCCCAGCGCCCCCAGCCCTCGCGCGGGTGCTCCTGGACGACGTGGGTCACGGCGGCGACGGCGTCGCTGTCGCTGGACCCCGCGGCATACAGCAGCACGGCGGTGCGGGGGTCGGGCGCGACGCCGTGCGCGAGCAGCAGCTCCTCGGCGGCGTCGAGCAGGAGGGGATGGGGCCCGAGCGGCTCGGCCAGGGCGACGCGGGCCCCTGACGTCGACGCGATCTGCTCCACCGCCGCCGGCACGTCCACCCGGGCGTGGTACGCCGGGGTGATCAGCACCGGCACCACCACCGCGTGGTCGCCGAGGGCCGACGCCGTGTCGCTCGGGGTCGGTTCGTGGTGGTCGAGGTATGCCGTGTGGACGGGGCGCGCGGGCGCCAGGGCCCGCACGTGGCCGGCCAGCTCCTCCACGCCGCGGGCGTGCCGGGGGTCCGGCGAGCCGTGGGCCAGCAGCACGATCTCAGGTGCACTCACCGAAGGGACGCTACTCCCCCGCGAGGTCGCCGAGGCGGTCACGCACCGCGACGACCTCCCCGACGACCACGACGGCGGGCGCCCGGACGCCCGCCCGCGCGGCGTCCTCGGCCGCGCGCTCGAGGGTGCTCACGGTCGTGCGCTGCTGCGGCGTCCACCCACGCTCCACCATGGCCACGGGGGTGGATGCCGGCCGTCCGGCGGCGATGAGCGCCCGGGCGGTCTCGGCGAGCCGCGTGACGCCCATGAGCAGCACGAGGGTGGCGTCGGGGGCGGCGTCGGCCGCCGCCGAGAGCACGTGGTCGGCCCCCTCGTGGGCGGAGGCGACGACGAACGAGGCCGTGATGCCGCGGTGGGTCACCGGGATGCCCGCGGCGGCCGGGACGGAGACCGCCGAGGTCACGCCGGGCACGACCTCGACCGGTATGCCGTGCTCGGCGCAGTGCAGCGCCTCCTCGCCTCCCCGGCCCAGGACGAAGGGGTCACCGCCCTTGAGCCGGACGACGTTGCGCCCCTGCGAGGCGTGGTGGACGAGGATCTCGTTGATCCGCTCCTGGCTGGTGGGGTGGTTGCCGGGTGTCTTGCCGACGTCGACCACCTCGACCTCGGCAGCCAGCGTGTCGAGCAGGCCCCGGGGACCGAGCCGGTCGGTGACGACGACGTCTGCCGCTGCCAGCAGGGCCCGTCCCCGCACGGTGATGAGGTCGTCGGCCCCCGGTCCGCCGCCGACGAGCGCCACGCGACCCCGCCGGGCCGGTGCCCCCTCTCTCGACGGCACACGGTGGCGGCGGACGGGCAGGGTGCCCGAGTCGAGCGCGGCCAGGACGGCGTCCCGCACGGCGGTCGCACGCCGCGGGTCCCCCCCGGCGTTGACGGCGACGGTGAGGCCCTCCGCCGGGGTGCCCTCGCGGCCGCGGGCGACGGCGGGCGTCCAGGCGCTGGACGCCGCCGCGTCGTCGGCGCGTACGCACCAGACCCGCGCGGCCTCGGCCTCGCGGGCCACCTGCGCGTCCGTGACGGGGTCGCCGGTCGCCGTGTGGACCAGCCAGGCGGGCTCGGGCTCGAGCAGGTCACCGGCGACGTAGTCGCGCTCGTGCCACCCGATGGCTCCGGTCGCGACCGCCTCGGCGAGCTCCTCGCACACCCACGGGGCCACCACGTCGACGTGTGCGCCCGCGTCCAGGAGGCCACGGACCCGACGCGCGGCCACGGGACCGCCGCCCACCACGACGGCGCGGCGGCCGTGGAGGTCCAGGGTGAGCGGGTAGTCCGCCTGCGCGGTCATCAGATGCCCTCGCCGACCGCGCGGTCCGGTGCGTCGGCCATGCCCGCGGCGAGCGTGGCGCCGTCGGACTCGTCGATGAGCAGGAACGCGCCGGTGCGGCGAAGGACGCGGTAGTCGTCGACCGGCACGTCCTCGGCGAGGCGGATGCGCACGCGACCGATCGCGTTGAGCGGCAGGCCGTCCGGGGCGGTGCGGTGCTCCATCGTCTCGATGTCGAGCTGGTCGACCACGTCCTCGACCAGGGCCCGGGTCGTGCGGGTGCCGACCCGGAGCAGGACACGGTCGCGCTGGCGCAGCGGCCGGTCGGAGAGCACGGCCACGGTGCCGGCGAGGGACCGCGTGAGCAGGCCGGGCTCGTCCGCCGAGGCGATGAGGTCGCCCCGCGAGACGTCGACGTCGTCGGCCAGCCGCAGCGTCACCGACTGGGGCGCGAACGCCACGTCGAGCTGCTCCAGCGAGCCGTCGGGCCGGGTCCGGTCGATGCCCTCGACGGTGGTCGTGCGGCCCGAGGGCAGGACGGTCACCCGGTCGCCGGGACGGACGACACCGGAGGCGAGCCGCCCGGCATACCCGCGGTAGTCGGGGTGCTCGGGGGTCCGCGGCCGGATGACGTACTGCACCGGCATCCGCAGGGGCTGGGTCGAGGGGTCGGTGCCCACGGGCACGGACTCGAGGTGCTCGAGCAGGGTGGGACCGGTGTACCAGGCCGCGCGGTCGGACCGGTCGACCACGTTGTCGCCGAAGAGGGCCGACACCGGCACGGCGACGACGTCGTCGATGCCGAAACGCGTTGCGTGGCGGGCGAACTCGGCCACGATCGCGTCGAACCGCTCCTGCGACCAGTCGACCAGGTCCATCTTGTTGACGGCGACCGCGACGTGCCGCACGCCCAGCAGGCCGGTGACGGCGAGGTGGCGTCGGGTCTGCTCCACGACGCCGTGACGTGCGTCGATGAGGATGAGCGCGAGCTCGGCGGTCGAGGCGCCCGTGACCATGTTCCGGGTGTACTGGACGTGGCCCGGGGTGTCGGCGAGGACGTAGGACCGGGTCGCCGTGGAGAAGTACCGGTACGCGACGTCGATCGTGATGCCCTGCTCGCGCTCGGCCCGCAGGCCGTCGGTCAGCAGCGCGAGGTCGGCCGCGTCGAGGCCGCGCTCGCGGCTGACCCGCTCGACCGCATCGAGCTGGTCGGCGAGCACGGACTTGGTGTCGTAGAGCAGCCGGCCGACCAGGGTCGACTTGCCGTCGTCGACCGAGCCGGCCGTGGCCAGCCGGAGCAGGTCGTGCTGCACCGGCGCGCTGGTGAGGGTCATCACGGAGTGTCCTTCCTTGTCTGGGGCCCCCGCGAAGTATCGGAGCGAGGCACGAGCGCAGAACTTCGTGGGGATTTCAGAAGTACCCCTGCTTCTTGCGGTCCTCCATGGCGGCCTCGGAGAGGCGGTCGTCGGCGCGGGTCGCCCCGCGCTCGGTGAGCCGCGAGGCGGCGAGCTCGAGGATGACGCCGGCGACGTCACCGGCGTCGGACTCCACGGCACCGGTGCAGCTCATGTCGCCGACCGTGCGGTAGCGGACCCGTCGCGTCTCGACCGGTTCGGTCTCCCGGGGGCCACCCCACTCGCCGGCCGTCAGCCACATGCCGTCACGGAGGAAGACCTCGCGCTCGTGCGCGTAGTACAGCTCCGGCAGGGCGATGCCCTCGCGCTCGATGTAGCGCCAGACGTCGAGCTCGGTCCAGTTGGAGAGCGGGAAGACGCGGACGTGCTCACCCGGGGCGTGGCGGCCGTTGTAGAGGTCCCAGAGCTCCGGCCGCTGCCGCCGCGGGTCCCAGGCACCGAACGCGTCGCGCAGGCTGAACACCCGCTCCTTCGCCCGAGCCTTCTCCTCGTCACGGCGGCCACCGCCGAAGACCGCGTCGAACTTCCCGGCCTCGATGGCGTCGAGCAGCGGGACGGTCTGCAGCGGGTTCCGGGTGCCGTCGGGGCGCTCGCGCAGGCGGCCGTCGTCGATGTAGTCCTGCACCTTCGCGACGACCAGCCGGACGCCCAGGCGCTCCACCGTCGCGTCGCGGTAGTCGAGCACCTCGGGAAAGTTGTGCCCGGTGTCGACGTGCAGCAGCGCGAAGGGCAGCGGCGCCGGCGCGAACGCCTTGATCGCCAGGTGCACCATGACCACCGAGTCCTTGCCACCGCTGAAGAGGATGACGGGGCGCTCGAACTCCCCCGCCACCTCGCGGAAGATGTGGATCGCCTCGGACTCCAGGTGGTCGAGGTGGTCGAGGACGAGCGGCGTGGTGCTCGGGAGTGTCGCAGTCACAACGGTTTCCGTCTCGGTCGTGGTCATGTGTGCAGCCCGCACTCGGTCTTGTCCTTGCCGGACCAGCGCCCGGCCCGGGCGTCCTCGCCCTCGGCCACCGGCCGGGTGCAGGGCGCGCACCCGATCGAGGCGTAGCCCTCCTGCCGCAGCGGGTTGAGGAAGACGCCGTGCTCGGCGACGTAGCGGTCGACGTCGTCGTCGGTCCACGCCGCGATCGGGTTGAGCTTCACGAGGCCTCGCCGGGCGTCCCAGGTGACCAGGTCGATGTCCGTGCGGGTGGGCGCGTCGGCCCGCCGCATGCCGGTGACCCACGCCTCGTAGCCCTCGAGGGCGCGGTTGAGCGGCTCGACCTTGCGCATCGCGCAGCACGCGTCGGGGTCGCGGTCGTGCAGCTTCGCCCCGTACTCCTCGTCCTGCTGCGGCACGGTGAGCAGCGGCAGGATCGTGCGGATCTCGATCGGCAGCATCGCCTGGTAGGCGTCGCGCGTGCCGAGCGTCTCGACGAAGTGGTAGCCGGTGTCGAGGAAGAAGACGTCCGCGCCGGTGAGGGTGGTGCCGACGAGGTGCACGAGCACCTCGTCGCCCATCGAGGACGCGACGGTGAGGTGCTCGCCGAAGGTCTCGTGCGCCCAGCGCAGCGCCTGCGCGGCGAGGTCCACGCGCCCCTCGTATGCCGCGTGCTCCGGTGCGCGCTCCAGCGCGGCGAAGCGCTGCTGCGCCTCGAGGGCGAGGGCCTCGAGCGCGGCCGGGTCGCGGCGGGTTCGGGTGACTGCTGCTGCGCCGGTTGCTGCTGCGTCGATGCTCACGACTGCTCCTCTCGTCCGAGGGCGGCCTGCTCGGCCACCCGCCCGGGAATGTGCTGCGCCTCGACCCTCTCGAGCCGCACGGTGAAGACGCGGGCACAGGCCCGGCACTCCCAGCCGCCGGACGGCTCCTCGACCGGCCAGAGGTCCTCCTCGGCGCAGAAGGGGCAGTGGCGGACGACCCCGCGCGGGCTGTCGCTCATCGCAGGTCGTCCTCGTCCGCCCGGTGAGCCCAGTGGGCGAAGGACTCCTCGCCCTCGCGCTGCGCGAGGAAAGTGCGGGCGAGCCGCTCGAGGTAGTCCGGCAGGTCGAGCGCACGGACCTTGAGCGCGCGGGTCTTGCGGGCCAGCTGCGGCTCGGTGCCGAGGCCGCCACCGAGGTGGACCTGGAAGACCTCCACGAGGGTGCCGTCCTCGTCGGTCTGCACCATGCCCTTGAGACCGAGGTCGGCGACCTGGAAGCGGGCACAGGAGTTCGGGCACCCGTTGACGTGGATGGTGAACGGGACGTCGAAGTCGGGCAGGCGGCGCTCCATCTCGGCGATGACGGTGTTCGCGCGGCCCTTGGTCTCGACGAGGGCCAGCTTGCAGAACTCGATGCCGGTGCAGGCCATCACGCCGCGGCGCCACTCGGACGGGTCGGACGGCAGCCCCAGGGCGGCCAGGCCCTCGGTCAGCGCCGCCACCTCGTCCTGCTCCACGTCGAGGACGAGCAGCTTCTGGTGGGCGGTGAGCCGCACCCGCCCGGAGCCGTGGCGCTCGGCGAGGTCGGCAACCGCCTCGAGCGTGGTCCCGCTGACCCTGCCGGCCAGCGGGGCGACACCGACCCAGAATCGACCGTCCTGCTGGGCGTGCACGCCCACGTGGTCGCGCCGGTGGGCGCTGGGGGCCTCGGGCGCAGGGCCGTCGAGGAGAGCGCGGCCGAGGTACTCCTGCTCGAGCACCTCACGGAACCGCTCGACGCCCCAGTCGGCGACGAGGAACTTGAGCCGGGCGCGGTTGCGCAGCCGCCGGTACCCGTGGTCGCGGAAGATCGAGACGACGCCCTTCCACACCTCGGGCACGTCGGCGAGCGGCACCCAGGCGCCGAGGCGCTGGGCGAACATCGGGTTGGTCGACAGGCCACCGCCGACCCAGACGTCGAACCCCGGGCCGTGCTCCGGGTGGACGACCCCGACGAAGGAGACGTCGTTCGCCTCGTGGGCGACGTCGAGGCTCGGGCTGCCCGAGATGGCGGTCTTGAACTTGCGGGGCAGGTTGGAGAACTCGGGGCTGCCGATGTACCGGCGACGGATCTCCTCGACGGCCGGGGTTCCGTCGACCACCTCGTCGGCGGCGATGCCGGCCACGGGCGAGCCGAGGATGACGCGTGGGGTGTCCCCGCACGCCTCGGCCGTCGTGAGCCCGACGGACTCCAGCCGCTCCCAGATCTCCGGCACGTCCTCGACCCGGATCCAGTGCAGCTGGATGTTCTGGCGGTCGGTGATGTCTGCGGTGTCGCGCGCGAACTCGCTGCTGATCCCGGCGACGGTGCGCAGCTGCTCGCCGGAGAGCGCTCCGCCGTCGCTGCGGACGCGCAGCATGAAGTACTCGTCGTCGAGCTCGGCCGGGTCGAGGGTGGCCGTCCTGCCGCCGTCGATGCCGGGCTTGCGCTGGGTGTACAGCCCCCACCAGCGCATCCGCCCGCGCAGGTCCTCACCGGGGATGCTGGCGAAGCCCTCCTTGGCGTAGACCTGCTCGATCCGCGCCCGCACGTTGAGGCCGTCGTCGGCCTGCTTCAGCTCCTCGTTGGCGTTGAGCGGGGTGCGGTCGCCGTCGGCCCAGGCGCCGCTCGCCTTGCCGGCCTGCCTGCGGGGTCGGGTGGGGGTCTGGGTCACCCCACCTATTCTGCACCGCTGGTTATGGATCGCATAACGGTCCATTATCCGACCCTAATCCCCACCGATCCGGCAGGATTTCGGAGGTCGGGCAGCCGCTCCGGGTCAGGCGAGCGCGATGAGGTCCCGGTAGTCCTGGCCCCAGAGGTCCTCGACGCCGTCCGGCAGCAGCAGGATCCGCTCGGGCTCGAGCGCGTCGACCGCGCCCTCGTCGTGCGTGACGAGCACGACCGCGCCCTTGTAGGTGCGCAGGGCCCCGAGGATCTCCTCGCGCGAGGCGGGGTCGAGGTTGTTGGTCGGCTCGTCGAGCAGCAGCACGTTGGCGCTGGAGACGACCAGCATGGCGAGCGACAGACGCGTCTTCTCACCACCGGACAGCACTCCGGCCGGCTTGTCGACGTCGTCTCCGCTGAACAGGAACGACCCGAGGACCTTGCGCACCTCGGTCTCGCCGAAGCTGTCCGGGGCGGCCGACTTCATGTTCTCGAGCACCGAGCGCGTGACGTCGAGGTTCTCGTGCTCCTGGGCGTAGTAGCCAAGCTTGAGCCCGTGGCCGGGCTCGACCTGCCCGGTGTCCGGGTCGTCGACCCCTGCCAGCATGCGCAGCAGCGTGGTCTTGCCCGCGCCGTTGAGGCCGAGCACGACGACGCGCGAGCCGCGGTCGATGGCGAGGTCGACGTCGGTGAAGATCTCCAGCGACCCGTAGGACCGCGACAGCCCGCTGGCGCGCAGCGGCGTCCGCCCGCACGGCGCCGGGTCGGGGAACCGCAGGCGTGCCACCTTGTCGGTGACCCGCTCCCCCTCGATGCCGGCGAGCATCCGCTCGGCGCGCTTGATCATGTTCTGGGCGGCGACGGCCTTGGTGGCCTTGGCGCGCATCTTCTCGGCCTGCTCCATCAGGGCCGCGGCCTTCTTGGTCGCGTTGGCGTACTCGCGCTTGCGGCGGCGCTCGTCGGTCTCGCGGGCCTGCAGGTAGGCCTTCCAGCCGACGTTGTAGAGGTCGAGCTCGGCCCGGTTGGCGTCGAGGTGGAACACCCGGTTGACGACCGCGTCGAGCAGCTCGACGTCGTGACTGATGACCACGAGGCCGCCGGAGTACCCCTTGAGGTAGTCGCGCAGCCACGCGATCGAGTCGGCGTCGAGGTGGTTGGTCGGCTCGTCGAGCAGCAGGGTCTCCGCACCCGAGAACAGGATGCGCGACAGCTCGACCCGACGGCGCTGGCCACCGGAGAGGGTGCCGAGCGTCTGGCCCAGGATGCGCTCGTCGAGACCCAGCGCGCTGGCGATGGAGGCGGCCTCGGACTCCGCGGCATACCCGCCACGCGCGGTGAACTCGCCCTCGAGCCGCGCGTACCTGCGCATCGCCTTGTCCCGGGTCTCGTCGTCGGCACTCGCCATGCCGCCCTCGGCCGCCCGCATCTCCCGGACGATCCGGTCAAGGCCGCGGGCCGACAGGATGCGGTCCCGCGCGAGGACCTGCAGGTCGCCCGTGCGCGGGTCCTGGGGCAGGTAGCCGACCTCCCCCGAGCTCGTCACGGACCCGGCGGCGGGCTGCCCCTGGCCGGCCAGGACCTTGGTGAGGGTGGTCTTGCCGGCGCCGTTGCGCCCGACGAGGCCGACCCGGTCCCCCGCGGCGATCCGGAAGGTGGCCCCGTCGAGGAGGAGGCGGGAGCCGGCGCGCAGCTCGACTCCACTGGCGGCGATCACGACGAGGCTCCTGACATCGGGGAGGCGCCGCGACCTCCGCGGCACAAGGGGGCGCCCTCCGCGAAGTTGCGTGGGCGCCGACTGGGGACTGAGATTCCTAGTCTAGACGAGCGTGCGCCGGCCCTGAGCACACGCCCACAGGCCGTGGAGGACCGATGAGCTTCAACGACGACGTCAAACTCGACACCTCGCAGGTCGGGGGCGGCGGGGGCGGCGGCGCCCCCGGCGGCCTGGTCGTCGGCGGCGGCGTGGGCGGCATCATCCTGCTCATCGTCATGCTGATCTTCGGGATCAACCCGGGGTCGGTGCCCAGCAGCCCCGGCTCGGGCAGCGACGGCAGCGGCGGCTCGGTGCAGCCCGGCGGGTCGACCGACCCCTCGCAGTTCTCCCAGTGCAAGACGGGCGCCGACGCCAACCGCAACGACACCTGCCGCGTCATCGCCACGGTCAACTCGGTCAACGCGTTCTGGAGCAGCGAGCTCCCCCGCTACGGCCGCAACTACACCCCCGCCAAGACGATCCTCTACAGCGGCTCCACGCAGTCCGCCTGCGGCACCGCCTCCAACCAGGTCGGGCCGTTCTACTGCCCGCTGGACAAGCAGGTCTACATCGACGCCAGCTTCTTCCAGATCCTCTCCGACCAGTTCGGCTCGAGCAGCGGCCCGCTGGCGCAGGAGTACGTCGTGGCCCACGAGTACGGCCACCACATCCAGGACATCCTCGGGCTGCTCGACCGCGCCCAGCAGGACCCCAAGGGCGCCCAGAGCGGCGGAGTGCGCGTGGAGCTGATGGCCGACTGCCTCGGCGGCGTGTGGGCCAACCACGCCACCGAGACCAAGGGCGAGAGCACGAGCGGTGGCCAGGTGGCGTTCCTCAAGCCGCTCACCGAGAAGGACATCAAGGACGCGCTGTCCGCGGCGTCCTCGGTGGGCGACGACCGGATCCAGCAGAAGACGCAGGGACAGGTGAGCCCGGAGACGTGGACCCACGGGTCGGCCGCCGCCCGTCAGAAGTGGTTCACCACCGGCTACACGTCCGGCGACCTCAACCAGTGCGACACCTTCAGCGTCGACAAGGTCGAGTGACGTCCCGCTCGACCGTCAGCGGTCCTCGACGGTGACGCGGACGACGCGACCCCGGCGCAGGGCGTCCTCGAGCACCGACCGCCGCGGGTCGGGCAGGTCGTAGAGCTCGCGTCGCGGCAGGTCGGCGAGCGCGGCCAGGCGCGGGTCGGCCAGCACGTCGCGCACGAGGGCCTTGTCGCCCCCGACGACCAGCCCGGCCGGGCGCGGGGAGAGCAGGAGGCGGGCGGCGTGGTCGGTCACAGCGCGCACGAGCTCGTCCGCCTGGTTGCCCCGGCGCCGGGCGAACCGCTGCTGGGACCACCCGCCGGCGGAGGTGCGCGACTGGACGTGCCGGGTGCCCACCTTCGACGCGGCGTATGCGGCCCCGTCGGCCAGCCCCACGGCATACCCACCACGACGCACGAGGACCACCGCCAGGGGCAGGTGGTCGAACCGCTCGGTCCCGACCACCCGCTGGGGTGCGTCGGGACCGGGGTTGTTGGCGGCGAAGCGCTCCAGCCAGCCCTCGAGGCGCTCGGGGTCGACCTCGACGACGCGAGTGCTCACCGAGCGGCCGGGGTCAGCAGGTCAGAGGTTGAAGCCGAGGGCGCGCAGCTGCTCGCGGCCGTCGTCGGTGATCTTGTCCGGGCCCCACGGCGGCATCCAGACCCAGTTGATCCGGTGAGTGGCGACGAGCCCCTCGAGCGCCTGCGCGGTCTGGTCCTCGATGACGTCGGTGAGCGGGCAGGCCGCCGACGTGAGGGTCATGTCGAGGACGGCGTGGTTCTGGGCGTCGACGGTGATGCCGTAGACGAGGCCGAGGTCGACGACGTTGATCCCGAGCTCGGGGTCGACGACGTCGCGCATGGCCTCCTCGACGTCCGCGACGTTCGGCTGGGTGGTCGTGGTCTCGCTCATCGTCCTACCTTGTCCTCGTCCTTCTGGCTGCGGCCCGTCGCCGCGGTGGTGTCGATCCCTGCCTGATGCAACGCGTCGGTGAGGGCCATCCATCCCAGCAGAGCACACTTGACGCGGGCCGGGTACTTCGAGACGCCGGCGAACGCGACGCCGTCACCGATGACGTCCTCGTCCCCCGGGTCCTGGCCCTTGGAGGTCAGCATGGTGCGCATCGCCTCGTGGGTCGCCATGGCCTCGGCGACGGTGTGCCCGATGACCTCGTCGGTGAGCACGCTCGTCGACGCGGTCGAGATCGAGCAGCCGAGCGCGTCGTAGGACACGTCGCGGATCACCGCGTCGGCGCCCTCGCCGTCGACCTGGACCCGCAGGGTCACCTCGTCGCCGCAGGTCGGGTTGACGTGGTGCACCTCGGCGCCGAACGGCTCGCGCAGGCCGGCGTGGTGCGGGCGCTTGGAGTGCTCGAGGATGAGCTCCTGGTAGAGGTCCACGTCAGACCGCCACCCCGAAGACGTCGGGCACCCGGTCGAGCGCCTCGAGCATGGCGTCGACCTCCCCCGGGGTCGTGTATGCCGCGAGCGAGGCACGCGTGCTCGCGGTGACGCCCATCCGGCGGTGCAGCGGCCAGGCGCAGTGGTGGCCGACGCGGACCGCGACGCCCTGGTCGTCGAGCACCTGCCCGACGTCATGGGCGTGGACGCCCTGGACGTCGAAAGCGACGGCACCGACGCGGTCTACGGCGTCGGCGGGACCGACCACGCGGACCCACGGGCGCTCGGCCAGGCCCGCGAGGAGCCGCTCGGTGAGCGCGTGCTCGTGGGCTGCGATGCGGTCCATGCCGAGCTCGCCGAGGTAGTCGATGGCGGCTGCGAGGCCGACGGCCTGCGCCGCGTTGGGCGACCCGGCCTCGAACCGCTGCGGCGGCGCCGCGTAGGTCGAGCCCTCCATCCGGACGGTCTCGATCATCGAGCCGCCGGTGATGAACGGCGGCATCGCCTGCAGCAGCTCGCCGCGCCCCCAGAGCACCCCCACGCCGGTGGGGCCGAACATCTTGTGGCCCGAGAAGGCGGCGTAGTCGACGCCGAGGTCCTCGACGTCGAGCGCCACGTGCGGCGCCGACTGGCAGGCGTCGAGCACCGTGAGCGCGCCGACCGCGCGGGCCGCGTCCACGAGCCGGTGCACGGGGTTGACCGTGCCCAGGACGTTGCTGACGTGGGCGAAGGCGAACACCTTGGTGCGCTCGGTGAGCAGCTCGCCCAGCGCCGGGCCGTGGCTGCCGTCGAGGTCGAGGCGGCCCTCGTCGGTGACGCCGACCCAGCGCAGGGTGGCGCCGGTGCGACGGCAGAGCTCCTGCCACGGCACCAGGTTGGCGTGGTGCTCCATCTCGGTCACGAGGACCTCGTCGCCCTCGCCGAGGGTGAGCCGTGGGTCCTTGGCCTGCCCGGCCACGGTGCCCGAGAACGCGTACGCGACCAGGTTGAGCGCCTCGGTGGCGTTCTTGGTGAACACCACCTCGTCCTCGCCGCCGCCGACGAAGCGCGCCACGGTCGCCCGGGCGCCCTCGTAGGCGTCGGTGGCCTCCTCGCTGAGCTGGTGCGCCCCGCGGTGGACGGCGGCGTTGACGTGCTCGTTGAACGCGCGCTCGGCGTCGAGCGCACCGGCATACCGCTGCGAGGTCGCACCCGAGTCGAGGTAGACCAGCGGCTTCCCGTCGCGCACGCTGCGCGACAGGATCGGGAAGCCGGCCCGGATGCGGGCCAGCTCCTCGTCGCCGAACGGGGTGCTCATGGGGGTCGCTCTCGTCAGGTGCGTCGTCGGTGGGTGGCTCAGGCCTTGGCGGCGGCGACGTAGCGGTCGTAGCCCTCGGCCTCGAGGCGGTCGGCCAGCTCCGGGCCACCCTCCTCGACGACCTTGCCGTCGACGAACACGTGCACGAAGTCGGGCTTGATGTAGCGCAGGATGCGCGTGTAGTGCGTGATGAGCAGGACGCCCACGTCGGTGTTGTCCTTGGCCCGGTTGACGCCCTCGGAGACGATGCGCAGCGCGTCGACGTCCAGGCCGGAGTCGGTCTCGTCGAGGATCGCGATCTTCGGCTTGAGCAGCTCCATCTGCAGGATCTCGTGGCGCTTCTTCTCGCCACCGGAGAAGCCCTCGTTCACGTTGCGCTCGGCGAAGGCCTCGTCCATGCGCAGGTTGGCCATCGCGCCCTTGACGTCCTTGACCCAGGTGCGCAGCTTGGGGGCCTCGCCGTCGACCGCGGTCTTGGCGGTGCGCAGGAAGTTCGACACCGTGACGCCGGGGACCTCGACGGGGTACTGCATCGCGAGGAACAGGCCGGCGCGGGCGCGCTCGTCGACGCTCATCGCGAGGACGTCCTCGCCGTCGAGGGTCACGGTGCCACCGGTGACGGTGTACTTGGGGTGACCGGCGATGGAGTAGGCCAGGGTCGACTTGCCCGAGCCGTTGGGGCCCATGATCGCGTGGGTCTGCCCCGACTGCACCGTCAGGTCGACGCCGCGGAGGATCTCCTTGGTGCCGTTCTCGGTCTCGACCGTGACCTGCAGGTTGCGGATCTCAAGAGTGGACATGCGGTGTGTTCCTCGTTCTTCTTCTCGGGAAGGCTCAGGCGTTCAGGGGGGTCGTGCCGACGAAGACCTCGTCGCCCTCGACCTTGACGGGGTAGACGTTCACCGGGACCGTCGCGGGCGGACCCGAGGGCTTGCCGGTGCGGACGTCGAAGCGCGAGCCGTGCAGCCAGCACTCGAGCGTGTGGTCGTCGAGCTCGCCCTCGGAGAGGGAGACGTTGGCGTGGCTGCAGGTGTCGTCGAGGGCGTAGACCTCGCCGGAGCGGGTGCGCACGATCGCCATGAGCTGGCCGTAGACGTCGGCCGCGGCCGCGCCGACGGCGGGAAGCTCGTCCACCCGGCAGACGCGCACGTAGTCGACGTCGTCGGCCTCGGTGACCTCGGCGGCGCTGCTCACGCGTCGGCCCCAGTGGCAGCGGTGACCGGGCGCGCGGTGCCGGCGAGCTCGGCGTCGATGACCTGCATCAGGTGGTCGGACACCTCCGGCACGCCGATGCGGGCCACGATGCTGGCGAAGAAGCCGCGCACCACGAGCCGCCGGGCGACGTCCTCGGGGATGCCACGCGCCTGCAGGTAGAACAGCTGCTCGTCGTCGAAGCGACCGGTCGCCGACGCGTGGCCGGCCCCGACGATCTCGCCGGTCTCGATCTCGAGGTTCGGGACCGAGTCGGCCCGGGCCCCGTCGGTGAGGACGAGGTTGCGGTTGAGCTCGTAGGTGTCGGTGCCCTCGGCGCTGGCGCGGATGAGGACGTCGCCGACCCAGACGGTGTGGGCGGTCTCGCCCTGCAGCGCGCCCTTGTACTCGACGTTGGAGTGGCAGTGCGGCGCCTCGTGGTCGACGAAGAGCCGGTGCTCCTGGTGCTGGCCGGCGTCCGCGAAGTAGACGCCGAGGCCTTCGAAGGACCCGCCCGGCCCGGCGTACCGGGCGTTGGTGGAGACGCGGACGATCTTGCCGCCGAGCGTGACGACGATGTGCCGCAGCCGCGCGTCGCGCCCGATGAGGGCGTCGTTCTGGGTGACGTGCAGGGTGTCGTCGTCCCACTCCTGGACGGTGACGAACGTGAGGTCCGCACCGTCGCCCACCTTGATCTCGACAGCCGCGCCGCACTCGGCGGACCCGCGGTGGGTGAGCACCACGGTCGCCTTCGAGTGGTGGCCGGCCTCGACGACCAGGTGGCCGTTGACCCGGGCCAGGTCGCGCGCCTCGACGGTGATGCGTACCGGCTCGGTCAGCTCGGCCTCGGCCGGGATGCTGACGCGGGTGGCCTTGGGC
Source organism: Phycicoccus sp. M110.8 (assembly GCF_032464895.1). NCBI lineage: Bacteria > Bacillati > Actinomycetota > Actinomycetes > Micrococcales > Intrasporangiaceae > Phycicoccus > Phycicoccus sp. M110.8. Next base: position 219,342 of record NZ_JAWDIC010000005.1, on the reverse strand, counting down.
TCACCGGCCCAGGCGATCGCGGCGGCGCGGTCGGCGGGGACCAGCACTCCGGTCGCCTTCGGCTCGACCCGGTCGGTCGTGACGCCCTCGGGCGCCGAGACGTCCAGGCTGAGCTTGTCGACCTCGGTCGCGCCGGGCTGGAACAGCGAGGACAGCCGGTCGACCGGGGTGAACCGCCACTCCTCCTCGCGGCCGCCGGGGACGGCGAAGTCGTCGACCTCGTAGGACGTCTTCCGCTCGGCCCGCGACTGGTCGGGGACGAACGCCTCGGCGGAGTCGGTGTGGGCGCCGGCGGTGGGACCCTCGGCGGGGTTCTTCTGGGCCAGAAGGCTCATCAGCCGACGGCTCCTTCCATCTGAAGCTCGATCAGGCGGTTCAGCTCGAGGGCGTACTCCATGGGCAGCTCGCGCGCGATGGGCTCGACGAACCCGCGCACGATCATGGCCATGGCCTCCTCCTCGGTGAGGCCGCGGGACATCAGGTAGAACATCTGGTCCTCGGACACCTTGGAGACCGTCGCCTCGTGGCCCATGGTCACGTCGTCCTCGCGGATGTCGACGTACGGGTAGGTGTCCGAGCGGCTGATCGTGTCGACGAGCAGCGCGTCGCAGACGACCGAGCTCTTCGATCCGTGCGCGCCCTCGAGGATCTGGACCAGGCCGCGGTAGGACGTGCGGCCACCGCCGCGCGCCACCGACTTGCTCACGATGGTCGAGCTGGTGTTGGGGGCCGCGTGGACCATCTTCGAGCCGGCGTCCTGGTGCTGGCCCTCGCCCGCGAACGCGATCGACAGCGTCTCGCCCTTGGCGTGCTCGCCGAGGAGGAAGACGGCCGGGTACTTCATCGTCACCTTGGAGCCGATGTTGCCGTCGATCCACTCCATCGTCGCGCCCTCGGCCGCGGTCGCCCGCTTGGTGACGAGGTTGTAGACGTTGTTCGACCAGTTCTGGATGGTGGTGTAGCGGACGCGGGCGTTCTTCTTGACGACGATCTCGACGACCGCGGAGTGCAGCGAGTCGGACTTGTAGATCGGCGCGGTGCAGCCCTCGACGTAGTGCACGTAGGAGCCCTCGTCGGCGATGATCAGCGTCCGCTCGAACTGGCCCATGTTCTCGGTGTTGATCCGGAAGTAGGCCTGCAGCGGGATGTCGACGTGGACGCCCGGCGGGACGTAGATGAACGAGCCACCCGACCACACGGCGGTGTTGAGTGCCGCGAACTTGTTGTCACCGGCGGGGATCACCGAGGCGAAGTACTCGCGGAACAGGTCCTCGTGCTCGCGCAGGCCGGTGTCGGTGTCGACGAAGATGACACCCTTCTCCTCCAGGTCCTCGCGGATCTGGTGGTAGACGACCTCCGACTCGTACTGCGCCGCGACACCGGCGATGAGGCGCTGCTTCTCCGCCTCCGGGATGCCGAGCTTGTCGTAGGTGTTCTTGATGTCCTCGGGCAGCTCGTCCCAGGTGGTCGCCTGCTTCTCGGTGGACTTCACGAAGTACTTGATGTTCTGGAAGTCGATGCCGGTGAGGTCGCTGCCCCAGCTCGGCATGGGCTTCTTGTCGAACAGGCGCAGCGACTTCAGGCGCAGGTCGAGCATCCACTGGGGCTCGTTCTTGCGCGCCGAGATGTCGCGCACGACGTCCTCGTTCAGGCCGCGGCGCGCGGAGGCACCGGCCGTGTCGCTGTCGGCCCAGCCGTACTCGTAGCGCCCGAGGTCCTTCAGACCCGGGTTCAGCTCCTCGATGGTGCTCATCGTGAAGACCCTTCTGTTGATGTCACAGGCGTGGATGTGTCGGTCGCCGATGGGGTGGCAACGGGTGCTGCCGGGGTGGGAAGCCCCGTGCTCGTGGGGACGAAGGTCGTGCAGACGTGGTCGCCGTGGGCGAGCGTCGCCAGGCGCTGGACGTGGACGCCCAGCAGCCGCGAGAACGCATCTGTCTCAGCGTCGCAGAACTCAGGAAATTCCCGGGCCGCGTGCTGCACCGGGCAGTGCCCCTGGCAGAGCTGTATGCCGGTGAACGGGCTCGCGCTGCCGGGCTCCCCCACGGGCCGGGCCGTGGCGGCGAAGCCGTCGCGGGTGAGGGCGGCGACCAGGGCGTCGACCCGCGCGCCGGTGTCCGCGCCCGCCTCGGCGAGCTCGCCGGCATACCGCTGCTCGAGCTCGCCCACCCGTGCCTCGGCGAACCGGCGCACCGCGCCGTCGCCCGCCTCGGCGGCGAGGAAGCGCAGCGCCTGGGTGGCGAGGTGGTCGTAGTCGGACTCGAGGGCCTGGTGGCCGGCGTCGCTGAGCACGTACGCGCGGGCCGGACGGCCGCGGCCACGGGAGCCGTGGGCCGACTCACGCTCGGCGATGAGGCCGGCCTCGCCGAGGTTCTCGAGGTGACGGCGGACGGCCGGGACGGTCAGGCCGAGGTCCTCGGCCAGCGTCGCGGCGGTGATCGGGCCGCGCTCGCTGATCGCCTGCAGCACCCGGTCGCGCGTGCGCGACTCGAGCACCTGGGGGGCGACCGCGATATTCACAACACCGATGTTACGTAATTACCTCGGGAGAGGGAAAGGAAGGCCACCCTTACCCGTGGGGGGCCTCGTCGAGCAGCCCGCGGTCGCGCGCGACGGCCACGGCCTCGCCACGGCCGGCCACGCCGAGCTTGGCCAGGATGTTGGAGACGTGGACGCTCGCGGTCTTGGCGCTGATGAACAGCTGGGTGCCGATCTGGCGGTTGCTGCGCCCGAGGGCCACGAGGGCCAGGATCTCGCGCTCGCGCGGCGTCAGGGCCTCCCCGTGCCGGTCTGCGGGCCGGCCGGCGGCCGCGGCGCGCGCTCCCCCACCTGCGCGGACCTCGGCCCGCAGCGGCTCCGCGCCGAGGTCGCGAGCCGTCTCCAGCGCCGCCTGCAGGACCGTGGACGCCTCCGGGTCACCGACCGCCTGCAGCGCGGCGCCCAGCCTGGCCTGCGACCGGGCCGTCTCGTAGCGGTGGCCGTAGGCCGTGAACGCCTCGACCGCGTGGCGCCAGGCGGCGACGAGCGCGTCGCTGTCCACCGCCTCGCCACCCAGCCAGCGCAGCCTGAGCTCCTCGGCGCGGGCCCGGGCGATCCACGCCTGTGCCTCGGGGCCGTGCTGGCCGGGCGTCTCGGACACCCGGGACCACACCTGCTCCGCGTCGTCGGCGGCGGTGCGCCCCCGCGCGAGCAGCTCGCCACGCTCGGCGGTGGGCACGGTGGCGACGTGGCTGGCGAGCTGGCCCAGCAGGAGGGCGCTGAGCCGGGTCTGGGCCTGGAAGTGCCGGTGCCAGACGTCGGTGAGGACCCCGACCGCCTCGTCGTGCACGGCGACGGCAGCAGCGAGGTCACCGGAGTGGCCGTACAGGTCCACGGCCGCACCGCCGGCGAGGACCGCGACGAGGCCCTCCTCCTCCCACCACGGGCGGGTCGCCCGGACGGCACCGGCGTCGGCCGGCTCGCCGCGCGCGGCGGCGAGGAACAGCCGCGCGGCGGCGAGCAGTGCGCCGGCGGGCTGGGGCGGGTCCTCCTCCCGCGTGTCGAGGACGGCGTCGGCCTCGGCCCACAGGCCCGCCTCGTAGGCCGCGACCCCGGCGAGCAGCCGGGCGTCGAAGGCGTAGGGAGCCCAGCCGAGGCCGGCCCGGCGCCCCGCCTCCGCGCCCTGGCGGTAGACCTCGACGGCGCGGTCCAGGCGACCGGCCCGGTGGTGGAGGGAGCCCAGGTGGTGCAGGGCGCGCACGAGGGCAGGGTCGCCGGCCGCGCCGCCCGTCGCGATGATCCGCTCGAGCGTCGCCTGGCTGGCGTCGGGGTCGCCCACCCGCTCGAGCACGCGCGCCTCGACGACCCGCACCTCGTCGGCCACCTCGGGCACGCCCGCGGCGGTCGCGGCCTCGACCGCCTCGCGCGCGGCGCCCACTGCCTCCTCGTCGCGGCCCCGGTCGACGAGCGCCTGCACCCGGGCGCCGAGGAGCCGGGCCCGGACCTGGGACGCCCGGGCGTCGTCGGCGAGACCGGGGGCGTCAAGCAGGCCCAGCCCCTCCTTGGTCGCCGCCAGCGTGTCGAGGGTGCTCTCGGTGAGGCGGGCCGTGGTGGCGAGCGCGGCGAGCAGCTCGGCGCGGCCCAGGGCGCCCGCCTCGGGGGTCCTCCTCGCGAGCCGCTCCTGCAGGAGGGCAAGGCCCTTGAGCGCGCGGCCCCGGGCGGTCGAGGCCGCGGAGGCGCGCAGCACGACGCGGTCGGCGTCGGGGTGCTGGTCCGGCATGAGGGCGAGCGCGCGCTGGTAGTGCCGCCACGCCTCGTCGGGGCCGCCGACCGACATCGCCGCGTCCCCGGCGTTGATGCTGGCGGTGAGGGCGACCTCGCGGTCCCCGGCGGCTGCCGCGTGGCGTGCCACGTCGGCCCAGGTGCCGAGCGAGGGGTCGGACCCCAGCGCGGCCGCGTAGCGCTCGTGGGCGCGGACGCGCTCCCCGGGCAGCAGGTCGTCGTACACCGTCTCGGCGAGCAGGGCGTGCCGGAAGGCGTAACCGCCGGACTCGGTGGGCACGAGCACGTGCTGCTCGACGGCGTCGCGCAGGCCCTGGTCGAGCTCGGCCTCGTCGAGCCCGGCCACCGCGGCGAGCAGCAGGTGGTGGACCTGGCGCCCGGCGGCCGAGGCCATCCGCACGACGTGCTGGCCGTGCGGGCCGAGCTGGTCGAACCGGACCAGGAGCAGCCGAGAGAGGTCCTCGGCGACGCCCTGGTGCCCCAGCGAGCTCGCCGCCACCAGCTCCTCGACGAAGAAGGCGTTCCCCTCGGCGCGCTCGACCACCGCGCGGACCTGCCCCTCCGTGAGGGGCCGCGGGGCGATGCCGTGGACCAGCTCGCGGACCGCGGAGTCGGGCAGCGGCTCGAGCTCGAGCCGGTGCAGGTCCCCGATCCGCGACCAGTGCGCCAGCGTGGCGCGCAGCGGGTGGCGCCGGTGCAGGTCGTCACTGCGGTAGGAGGCGACGACGGCGACGGGGCCACTGAAGCCCCGGGTGAACAGCAGGGTCAGCAGGTCGCGGGAGGACTGGTCGGCCCAGTGGACGTCCTCGACCACGACGAGGACCGGGCGCACGCGGGCGAGGTCCTCCAGCGCCGCGTGCACGGCCTCGACGAGCTCGCCGCGGTCGATCGCCTCACGTCCCGGTCCGGGGGTCAGCTCGTCGGCGCGGCGCCGGCGGCTCGGGAAGAGCCCGGCCAGGTGCGGGTGCGACATCAGGAGGCCCTCGACGGCCTCGGGCTCGTGCACCTCGAGGCGGCCCAGCATCTCGCTGAAGGGCAGGTAGGGCAGGGCCTGGCCGGCCTCGCCGAGGCAGTGGCCGACGAGGACCGACCAGCCTGCGTCACGGGCCCGGCCGGCGACCTCGGCCAGCAGCCGGGTCTTGCCGATGCCGGCGTCCCCGGACAGCAGGACGAGACCGGAGGCGTCGGCACGCGGCCCGAGTCCGACGAGGTCGGCGAGCCGCGCGGCGTCCGCCTCGCGCCCCACGAACACTCCCCCGGCGGCACCGTCCAGACCCACGACCCCGATTATGTCGGAGCGGTCGGACACCGCGGGGGCGGTCGGGGCCACGCTCAGGCCGGACGCGGGCTGGTGCGGGCGTGCCGGTGCCCGGTGCGCACGGTCCGCAGGGCCGCACGGACGCGTCCCGCGTGGTGACGGCCCGCGGCGGCGCGACCGGTGCCGGTCCCGGTGCCGGCCAGCAGGCGCTCGCGGCGGTAGGCCACCTCGGCCTGGACGAAGATCGGGTCTGCGATGGTGCTCATGCTTCCTGCTCCTTCTCTGGTGCTTCTCCTGTGCTGATGGCTCCACGCTCGTCGCCTGAGGTGGATCCCCACATGGGGCGGATGCCTTATCCCTGCGGCGGTGCCCCCGAGGGGGGCCTTAGGCGGCCCGGACCCCGGCACGCGCCGCCGCCCCGGTGCGCGGCTCAGGCCGGACGAGGCGTGTGGCGCGCCGGGCCGCGACCCGGGCGCCGCCGCCAGGGCAGGTGCCACTCGAGGGAGGGGCGGCGACGCGGGGCGCGCCGGCGGGCGGCGTTGGCGTGCCCCAAGGACTCCTGCTTCCAGGCGAGCTCGGCGGCGACGGTGAGGGGGTGGGCGTTGAGGTTCATGGCACTCTCCTGTGGCTGGCGCCGCCCTCGGTGGGCGACGTCGTCCACGGTCCGTCCCTGAGGCCCCCTGCCACATGGGGCGGATGCCCAGTCCTGCGTCCGCGGGGGCCTCACGTGGCGCTGGTCACGGCGCCGCCGCCCGGGGCGGGGACCGCTGCGCGGCCGACCTAGACTCGAGGTCGTGCACCCCGCCGTCTCCGTCTCCGCCGTCGCCAAGCGATACGGCTCGGTCCGCGCCCTCGACGGCGCCACGTGGACCGCCGCGTCCGGGCAGGTCACGGCGGTCCTGGGCCCCAACGGCGCCGGCAAGACCACCCTCGTGGAGTGCTGCGAGGGCCTGCGACGTCCCGACTCCGGCGAGGTCCGGGTGCTCGGGACCGACCCCTGGCACGCCCCTGCCGCGCACCGTGCCCGGGTCGGCGTGATGCTCCAGGACGGCGGGCTGCCCGGCGCGGCGCGACCGGTGCGGCTGCTCGACCACCTGGCCCGCATGTATGCCGCGCCGGCGTCGGTCGCCGAGCTCACCGAGCGGCTGGGCATCGGCGGCTTCGCCGGCACCTCGGTGCGCCGGCTGTCGGGCGGCCAGCGCCAGCGCGTCGCCCTCGCCGCCGCACTCGTCGGCCGGCCGGAGGTCGCCTTCCTCGACGAGCCCAGCGCCGGGCTGGACCCCCACGCACGCCTCGACGTCTGGGAGCTGGTGCGCTCCGTCGCCGACGACGGCGCCGCCGTCGTGCTGACGACCCACTCGTTCGAGGAGGCCGAGCGGCTCGCCGACCGCGTCGTCATCGTGGCCGCCGGCCGCACCGTCGCCGAGGGCACGGTCGCCGAGGTCGCCGCGGGCGAGACCCTCGAACGCCGCTACTTCGACCTGACCCGGAGGGCCGCAGCGTGAGCGCCACCGCACCCAGCCCGGCCCTCACCGGGGGCAGCGAGGCCGCCCCGCCGCTGCAGCGGGTGCTGGCCCAGGCCCGGTTCGAGGCGGGCAGCCTCCTGCGCAACGGCGAGCAGCTGCTCGTCGCGCTGGTCCTCCCCGTCGCGGTCCTGGTCGCCGTGGTGCACATGAAGGCGGTCTCGCTCGGCAGTGGCGCGCGCGTGGACCTGGCCGTCCCCGGCGTGCTGGCGCTGTGCGTCATCTCCTCCGCGTTCACCGGCCAGGCCATCGCCACGGGGTTCGACCGTCGCTACGGCGTGCTCCGCCTGCTCGGCGTCACCCCGCTCGGGCGCACCGGCCTGCTCGCCGCCAAGGCCGTCGCTGTGCTCTCGGTCGTCGCGCTCCAGGTCGTCGTCGTGGGCGGGGTGGGCCTGGCCATGGGCTGGCACCCGGCGCCGGCCGGCATACCCGCTGCGGTGCTCACCACGCTGCTGGGCACCTGGGCGTTCGCCGCGCTCGCCCTGCTGCTCGGGGGCACCGTCCGCGCCGAGGGGGTGCTCGCCCTCGCCAACCTGCTCTGGATCGCCTTCCTCGGCCTCGGTGGCGTCGTGGTCGCCGGCTCCGAGCTGCCCGGGAGGTATGCCGGGGTCGTGCGCCTGCTCCCGTCGGCCGCGCTCGGCGACGGCCTGCGGGCCGCGCTGGTCCACGGCAGCGTCGACGCCGGCGCCTGGCTGGTGCTGCTCGTGTGGGCGGTCGCCGCGACCGCGCTCACGCGCCGGCTCTTCCGCTGGAGCGACTGAGCGCCCAGCGCGCGCCGGAAGGCCGTCACGGTCGCGAGCAGGGCGAGACCGCCCACGAGCCAGAACGGCTCGTAGACGCCCAGCGACCACCGCACGCCGTCGGGGACGCCGCTCGTCCCGCCCGCGAAGACGGCGGTCGAGGCCACGTGGCCCAGCATGACGAGGTACCCCAGCGTCGCCGGCCACAGCAGCCAGGAGCGCGAGGCGAGCTTGGCGGCTCGCTGGTCGGGCCGCAGCAGCCAGGACACGACCGCACCGGCCAGGCACAGCGGGATCGCCAGCAGGTCGATGACGAACAGCGCCGTGCTGTCGAGCACGGAGACACCGTCCGGCAGCAGCGCCGTCCCGCCGAACCCCCAGTAGGTGTGGACCGCCGCGAACAGCAGCATCCACCCGGCACTCCCCCGCCACGCGTTCCTCAGCATGGGACCAGTCAGCCAGCCGCGACGCGCCCGCACCATCAGGTGGACCCCCGAGCGGACCCCCAGCGGCCTCGGGGACGGCCCTGAGCCGTACCCTCGTGGGGTGGCCACAGCAGCACCCGCACCGCCCCGTCCGACACCCCTGGCGACCCCCGGTTGGGCGTGGCTGCCGCGCATCCTCCTGCTCAACCTCGTGGTCGAGGTGCTCATCGTCGTCACCGGCGGCCTCGTCCGGCTCACGGGCAGCGGGCTGGGGTGCCCGACGTGGCCGCAGTGCGTCCCCGGCTCCTACACGCCGGTCCCGCACCAGGCCGAGGGCTACCACCGGTTCATCGAGTTCGGGAACCGGACGCTCACCAGCGTGGTCGGCATCGTCGCGCTGCTGGCCGTGTACGCCGTGTGGCGCTGGAGCGGCCCCACCCGCACCCGCTGGTATGCCGTGTGGGAGCGGGGTGGCTCGCGACGCGAGCTCATGGTCCCGGCCCTGCTCGTCCTGGGTGGGGTCGTCGTGCAGGCCGTGCTGGGCGGCATCACGGTGCTCACCGGCCTGAGCCCGATCACCGTCTCGCTGCACTTCCTCGTCTCGATGGTGCTCGTGGCCAGCGCGGCCTACCTCGTCGCGCGCCGCCCGGCCCCGGCCGGCCGCCGCCCCCTGGTGGTCCACCCGCTCGTCGAACGGCTCGGCTGGGTCACCTGCGCCGTCGGCGCCGTGGTGCTCGTCCTCGGCACCGTCGTGACCGGCAGCGGGCCGCACTCGGGCGACGCGAACGAGCCCGCCCGGTTCGGGTTCGACCCCCGCACGGTCTCCTGGCTGCACGCCGACACGGTGATGCTCTTCGTGGGGCTCGTGCTGGCCGTCTGGCTGGCGGCCCGGCTCACCGGCACCGAGGCGGCGTCGGCACGGGCCTGGCTGGTGGTGCTCGGTGTGACGGCCCTGCAGGGCGTGGTCGGCTACACGCAGTACTTCACCGGCCTGCCGTGGGGGGTCGTGCTGGCGCACATGCTGCTCGCCACCCTGCTGGTCGTCGCCCTGACCCGGGCCGTGGTCGCCCTGCGCGCGACGGAGCCCACGACGGCCTGAGCATATCCACAAGACGTCTTGTGCAATCGTCCTTGCACAACTACTCTTGTGCACATGGCCACACCACCTCCTGCCCGGAACCCTCGACCCGGCATCCGGGCCGTCACCGACGCCAAGGCGCTCTCGGCCATGGCCAACCCGTTCCGGGCGCGCATGATGGACGCCCTCAAGGTCGACGGGCCCTCGACGGCCTCGCACCTCGCGCAGCGCACCGGGCAGGCCGTGGGCAGCGCCAGCCACCACCTCAAGGTCCTGGCCGAGGCCGGCCTCGTCGAGGAGGCGCCGGAGCTCGCGCGTGACCGGCGCGAGCGGTGGTGGCGGCTCGTCGACAGCGGGACCCGCTGGTCCCGGGCCGACTTCGCGGACGACACGGCGGCCGTGACCGCGGCCCACGCGGCAGAGGCCATGCACCTCCAGCGCCAGTTCGAGCGCGTGCAGCAGTGGAACGCGCAGGCCCCCGACGTGCCCGAGTGGGACGCCGCCTCCTTCGCCACGCAGAACTGGCTGCGCCTCACCCCGGAGGAGCTGGGGCAGGTCGCCGAGGAGATCGTCGACGTGCTGATGCGGTGGGGGAACCGCGAGGTCCCCGACGACGGGGCCGAGCGCGAACCCGTGCTCGTGTTCGCCCGAGGGTTCCCGGCGCAGCCATGACGGCCCGCCCCGCACCGGTTGCGCCCGCTCCCCCGCTGACGCGCAACCGGGACTTCGGCCTGCTCTGGTTCGGCGAGGGCGTCAGCGTCCTCGGCAACGCGACCACCTCGGTCCTGCTGCCCCTGCTCGCGGTCGTCGGCTTCGACGCCGGGCCCGGCTGGATGGGGCTGCTGACGGCCGCCGCCTGGGCGCCCTGGCTCGTCGTCGGCCTGCCCGCCGGGGCCTGGGTGGACCGGCTGCCGGCCCGGCGCGTCATGGTCGCCAGCGACGTCGTCGCCGCGCTGACCCTGGCCAGTGTCCCGGCGGCCTGGGCCCTGGACGTGCTGACCCTTCCGCACCTCGCCGCGGCTGCCTTCGCGAACGGCGTGTGCACCGTCTTCTTCCGGGCCGCGTACCCGTCCCTGGTCCGCCAGGTGGCCCCGAGCGAGCAGCAGGAGTCGGCCTTCGCCCGGCTGTTCGGCACCGAGTCGGCGATGCAGGTCGCCGGGCCGGGCCTCGGCGGCCTGCTCGCGCAGCTGCTCTCGGCCGTCTGGGGGCTGGCCGCCGACGCGCTCAGCTTCCTCGTCTCCGCCGCCTGCCTGCTGCGGCTGCGGCTCGACCGGCCCGACACCGAACCGGCCGGGGACGGGCCCGACGACGGCGCCTCGTTGTGGACCCGGATCCGCGAGGGCATCGACTACATCCGGCACGACCGCATCCTGCGGTTCTTCACGCTCATGGGCGGCGCCAGCAACTTCGGCCTCACCGGCTACGGCGCGCTGCTCGTCCTCTTCCTCGTCCGGGACGTCCACCTCGGCCAGGGCGCGGTCGGGGTCGTCATGGCGGTCGGCGCCCTCGGGGGCGTCGTCGGCGCGGCCGTCGCGACCGCCGTGTCCCGCCGGCTGGGCTCGGCCCGGACGCTGATGGTCCTGCAGCTGCTCGCCGGGCCGCCCGCCCTGCTCGTCCCGCTCGGGGCGCCCGGACCGCGCCTCGGCGCGATGGTGCTGGGCATGCTGCTCGTCGGCATCGGCGTCGTCGCGGGCAACATCGTGCGCGGCGCCTGGCGCAACCGCTACGTGCCGGCCGACATGGTCGCCCGGCAGGTGACGACCGCCCAGGTGGTCAACCTCGGCACCATGCCGGTCGCCGGCCTCGTCGCCGGCTGGCTCGGGTCGGCGCTGGGGCTGCGCGAGACCATCGCCCTGATGGCCGGCGTGCACGTGGTGGCATGCCTGTCCATGTGGTGGAGCCCGCTGCGGGGGCTGCGGGACATGCCCGAGCCGACGCCGGCTGCGACCGCCCCGCTGGAGGTCAGCGGCCGGTGACGGAGAGGTAGAACAGCGGGTCGAGGGCCACGCCGAGGAAGAGGATCGCGACGTAGCTGATCGAGAAGTGGAACAGCCGCATCGGCTTCAGCACCGTGGGGCCGGCACCGGCCTTGGCGGCGCGCAGGAGGCGGTACGCCTCGGCCAGGAAGAACCCGCCCGTCACGACCGCGGTCGCGAGGTAGAGCCACCCCATGGGGTTGACCCACACCAGCGCCAGGGAGGCCACGACCATCGCCCACGAGTAGGCGACGATCTGCCGCGCCACGACGACGAAGCGCTCGACGACCGGCAGCATCGGCACGTGCGCCGCGGCGTAGTCGTCCTTGAACTTCATCGACAGCGGCCAGTAGTGCGGCGGCGTCCAGAAGAAGATGACGAGGAAGAGCATGACGGCCGACCACGACACGGAGTTGGCGACCGCCGACCAGCCGATGAGGACCGGCATGCACCCGGCCGCGCCGCCCCACACGATGTTCTGACGGGTCCGGCGCTTGAGCAGCATCGTGTAGCCCACGGCATACATGACGATCGCGCCGAGGCTCAGCGCCGCGGACAGGACGTTGACGAAGGCGAGGAACCACGCCGTCGAGACGACGGTGAGGACGACACCGAAGACCAGGCCCTCACGCGGCGACACCTCGCCGGTGACCATCGGCCGGTTGCTCGTGCGGTGCATCTCGGCGTCGATGTCGCGGTCGTAGACGCAGTTGAACGTGTTGGCCGCGCCGGCGCTGAGCGCGCCGCCGACGAGCGTCGCCACGATGAGCCACAGGGACGGAACTCCCTTGTGCGCCAAGAACATCACCGGCACCGTCGTCACGAGCAGCAGCTCGATGATGCGGGGCTTGGTGAGTGCGAGGTACGCGGCTGCCTTGCTGCGCTTCGCCGGCGCCGGGGACGCGGGGACCCGGGCGGTCGGATCGATTGCGGTCACGGCGTCCTTCGCGGGTGGAGCAGGTCAGTCGGGCCCGGCCAGTCTAGCCCCGGGCCCGCGCGGCCCGACCCACGGGACTGGATGCGACGCGCGTCACGCCCGGGACTAGTCTCGGAGCCGTTGTCGTTGCCACCGGTGCAGCCGACAGTGCACCCAGCGTGAGGAGACCTCTCAGTGCCCACAGCAGCCCGCCCGCCCAAGTCCTCGGCCACGGCCACCCGGAGCAAGTCGCTCAAGCGACCGGTCGCCCGGAAGGTGGGCTGGAGCGACCTCGACGTCCGGGCTGTCGACACCGCCCGCGTCCTCGCTGCGGACGCCGTGCAGAAGGTCGGCAACGGCCACCCGGGCACCGCGATGAGCCTCGCGCCCGCGGCATACCTGCTGTACCAGAACGTGATGCGGCACGACCCGAGCGACCCGCACTGGCTCGGGCGTGACCGGTTCGTCCTGTCGGCGGGCCACTCCAGCCTCACCCAGTACATCCAGCTGTACCTCTCCGGCTACGGGCTCGAGCTCGACGACCTCAAGGCCCTGCGCACCTGGGGCTCCAAGACCCCGGGCCACCCCGAGGTCCACCACACCGACGGCGTCGAGATCACGACCGGGCCGCTCGGCTCCGGCCTGGCGTCCGCCGTCGGCATGGCGTTCGCGCAGCGCCGCCAGCGGGGCCTGCTCGACCCCGAGGCCCGCCCGGGCACGAGCCCGTTCGACCACCACGTCTGGGTCATCGCCTCCGACGGCGACATCATGGAAGGCGTCACCCACGAGGCGTCGGCCCTCGCCGGCCACCAGGAGCTCGGCAACCTCACGGTCATCTACGACCAGAACACGATCTCGATCGAGGACAAGACCGAGATCTCCTTCTCCGAGGACGTCGCGGCCCGCTACGAGGCGTACGGCTGGAACACCGTCACCATCGACTGGCGCGGCGACGGCTCAAGCGGCGGGTACGTCGAGAACGTCGACCAGCTCTACGGCGCCCTCGAGCGCAGCCGCACCTCGCGCCGCCCCACCCTCATCGTCCTGCGGACGATCATCGCCTGGCCGGCCCCGAACAAGCAGGACACCGGCAAGTCGCACGGCTCCGCCCTCGGCGCCGACGAGATCGCCGCGACCAAGGAGCTGCTCGGCTTCGACCCGAAGAAGACCTTCGAGGTGCCGCGGTCGCTGCTGGCCCACACCCGCAAGGTGGGCAAGCGCGGCCAGGCCGCGCGCAAGGCGTGGGACAAGTCGTATGCCGCGTGGCGCAAGGCCAACCCCGAGCGCGCCACGCTGCTCGACCGCCTCGTCGCCCACGAGCTGCCCGCCGGCTTCGACAAGAAGCTCCCCGTCTGGGAGGCGGACGCCAAGGGTGTCGCCACGCGCGCGGCGTCCGGCAAGGTCCTCGGCGCCCTCGCCGACGCCGTCCCGGAGCTGTGGGGCGGCTCGGCCGACCTCGCCGAGTCCAACAACACGACGATGGAGGGCCAGCCGTCCTTCATCCCGCGTGCCAAGCAGACCCGCGAGTGGAGCGGCGACCCCTACGGCCGCACGCTGCACTTCGGGATCCGCGAGTTCGGGATGGGCCTGATCCTCAACGGGATCGCGCTCGAGGGACTCACCCGCCCGTACGGCGGCACGTTCCTCGTCTTCTCCGACTACATGCGCCCGGCCGTCCGCCTCGCCGCCATCCAGCGCGCGCCCGTCACCTTCGTCTGGACGCACGACTCGATCGGCCTCGGCGAGGACGGCCCGACCCACCAGCCGATCGAGCACCTCGCGGCGCTGCGGGCGATCCCGGACTTCGACGTGGTCCGTCCCGCCGACGCCAACGAGACCGCGGCCGCCTGGGTCGCGATCCTCAAGAACCGTCGCCCCGCGGGCCTGGCCCTCTCGCGCCAGCCGCTGCCCGTCGTCCCGCGCGGCGGCGCCGACGGTGCCGCGAAGGCGAGCAACGTCGCCAAGGGCGGCTACGTCCTGTACGAGGCGAGCACCGGCACCCCCGACGTGATCCTCGTGGCCACCGGCTCCGAGGTGCAGCTGGCCGTCGCCGCCCGCGAGAAGCTCGAGAAGTCCGGCATCGGGACCCGCGTGGTCTCCATGCCGTGCCGCGAGTGGTTCGACGAGCAGTCCGCCGCCTACCGCGAGAAGGTCCTGCCCGCCGCGGTGCGGGCCCGCGTGTCCGTCGAGGCCGGGGTCCCCCAGGGCTGGCACGAGATCGTCGGCGACGCCGGCGAGATCATCGGCATCGACCACTTCGGCGCCTCCGCCGACGCGGCGACGCTCTTCCGCGAGTTCGGGTTCACCCCCGAGACCGTGGTCGCCGCCGCCAAGAAGTCCCTCAAGACCGTCAAGGGAAAGTGAATTCCATGACCGAGAACGCAGCACTGAAGGCCCTCGCCGACAACGGCGTCTCCGTGTGGCTGGACGACCTCTCGCGGGACCGGATCGAGACCGGCAACCTGCAGGAGCTCATCGACACCAAGGGCGTGGTCGGCGTGACGACCAACCCCTCGATCTTCCAGGCCGCCCTCGCCAAGGGTGACCGCTACGACGCCGACCTGCGCAAGCACGCCGCCGCCGGCGACACCGTCGACCAGGCCGTCTTCGGCCTGACCACCGACGACGTGCGCAACGCCGCCGACATCCTGCGCCCCGTCTTCGACGCCACCGGCGGCAAGGACGGCCGCGTCTCGATCGAGGTCGACCCGCGCCTGGCCCACGAGACCGCCAAGACGGTCGAGCAGGCCAAGGAGCTGTGGTCCACCGTCGACCGCCCCAACGTGCTCATCAAGATCCCCGCCACCGTCGAGGGCCTCCCCGCCATCTCGCAGGTGCTCGCCGAGGGCATCAGCGTCAACGTCACGCTGATCTTCTCCCTCGACCGGTACCGCGGGGTCATGAACGCGTTCCTCACCGGCCTGGAGCAGGCCCGCGAGGCCGGCAAGGACCTGTCGCAGATCCACTCGGTCGCCTCGTTCTTCGTCTCGCGCGTCGACACCGAGATCGACAAGCGCCTCGACGCGATCGGCACCGACGAGGCCAAGGCCCTCAAGGGCCAGGCCGGCGTGGCGAACGCACGGCTGGCGTACCAGGCGTACGAGGAGGTCTTCTCGACCCCGCGCTGGCAGAACCTCGCGGACGACGGCGCCAACGCGCAGCGCCCGCTGTGGGCCTCCACCGGCGTGAAGAACCCCGACTACTCCGACACGCTCTACGTCACCGAGCTGGTCGCCCCCAACACGGTGAACACCATGCCGGAGAAGACCCTCGAGGCCGTCATCGACCACGGCAAGGTCACCGGCGACGCGGTCACCGGTGCCTACGCCCAGGCCGGCGAGCTGCTGGACCACCTGGAGTCGCTCGGGATCTCCTACACCGACGTCACGGACGTGCTGGAGCGCGAGGGCGTCGAGAAGTTCGAGGTGTCCTGGCAGGAGCTGCTCGACGAGGCCCAGCACGACCTGGACCTCGCGCGCGCCGACGTGGACGCCGAGGGCAAGGCCGACGACAGCACGGACCAGGACGTCCGCACGACCGCCCAGGGCGGCACCGAGGGCGACAAGTGAGCGCACTCGGCGTCGTCGCCTCAGGCGCGGCCGCCGACGCGATCGCGTCGAAGGTCCCCGAGCTCGTCGAGGCGCAGTTCGCCAGCCACCTGTTCGCCCAGGACGCCACCCTCTGGGGCCCGGACGCCGAGTCCGAGGCCGCGATCCGGCTGTCGTGGGTCAACCTGCCGCGCTCGTCGCGCCCGCTGGTCGGTGAGGTGGCCGCCCTGCGCGACCAGCTCCGTGCCGAGGGCGTCGACCGGGTGGTCCTGTGCGGCATGGGCGGTTCCTCGCTCGCGCCCGAGGTGATCTGCGCGACGGCCGGGGTCGACCTGGTCGTCCTCGACTCCTCCCAGCCCGACATGGTCCGCGACGCGATCACCGACCTCGAGCGCACCGTCGTGGTGGTCTCGAGCAAGTCCGGCTCCACCGTCGAGACCGACTCCCAGCGCCGCGCCTTCCAGGCCGCCTTCTCGGAGAAGGGCATCGACCCGACCACCCGGATCGTCGTCGTGACCGACCCGGGCAGCCCGCTCGACGAGCAGTCGCGCGCCGACGGGTACCGCGTCGTCAACGCCGACCCCAACGTCGGCGGGCGCTACTCCGCGCTGACCGCCTTCGGGCTGGTCCCGTCCGGCCTCGCGGGGGTGGACATCGAGTCCCTGCTCGACGACGCCGAGGCCGTCGCCGACGTGCTCAGCGCCGACGACGACGCCAACCCCGGCCTGCGCCTCGGCGCGGCGATGGCGGGCACCGACCCACTGCGCGACAAGCTCGTGCTCGTCGACGCAGGCTCGGGCATCGTCGGCTTCGCGGACTGGGCCGAGCAGCTCATCGCCGAGTCCACCGGCAAGCAGGGCACCGGCATCCTGCCCGTCGTCGTCGGCGGGGAGGACGACCCGGAGGTCGCCCGGCCGGCAGCCGACGTCACCGTGGTGCGCCTCGTCGGCGAGGGGGACGACGACTCCGACTCCCCCGGCGAGCCGGTGCACGCCGACCACTCCACCGTCGAGGTGAGCGGACCGCTCGGCGCCCAGCTGCTCCTGTGGGAGGTCGCGACCGCGGCCGCCGGCCGCCTGCTCGGCATCGACCCGTTCGACCAGCCTGACGTCGAGAGCGCCAAGAAGGCCGCCCGCACCCTGCTCGACCAGGGCATGGGCTCCGCCGACGCACCGGCCGCCACCGACGGCGCCATCGAGATCCGCGCCCTCGGCGGGGACTGGCTCGGCGGCGCGACCACCGTGCCGGACGCCCTCGCCGCCCTGTTCGGGCAGCTCGACGCCCAGCGCGGCTACGTGGCGGTCATGGCCTACCTCGACCGCCTGGCCGACGCCGACCTCGCGTCGGTGCGCCCGGTCCTGGCCCGCCACACCGGCCGCCCCACCACGTTCGGCTGGGGCCCGCGGTTCCTGCACTCCACCGGCCAGTTCCACAAGGGCGGCCCGGCCACCGGCGTCTACCTGCAGGTGACCACCGAGCCGCACGAGGACCTCGCTGTCCCCGGTCGCGAGTTCTCCTTCGGCGACTTCGTCGCGGCCCAGGCCGCCGGCGACGCCCAGGTCCTCGCCGAGCACGGCCGACCGGTCCTGCGCCTGCACCTCACCGACCACGACGCCGGCCTGACGCAGCTCAGCGCCGTCCTGCGTGGCCTCCCCGGCGCAGAGGCGACCGCATGAGCCCGACGAGGGTGACGCAGGAGCAGAACCCGCTGCGCGACCCGCGCGACAAGCGGCTGCCCCGGATCGCGGGGCCGAGCGGCCTGGTGCTGTTCGGCGTGACCGGCGACCTGGCGCGCAAGAAGCTCATGCCGGCGATCTACGACCTGGCCAACCGCGGCCTGCTCCCGCCGGGCTTCGCGCTCGTCGGGTTCGCGCGCCGCGACTGGGCAGACCAGGACTTCGGCAAGATCGTCTACGACGCGGTGAAGGAGCACGCGCGGACGCCGTTCCGCGAGAGCGTGTGGCGGAACCTCGCCGAGGGGTTCCGGTTCGTGCCGGGCACCTTCGACGACCCCAACGCCTTCGACCTGCTCGCCGAGACGGTCAAGTCGCTGGAGGAGGAGCGCGGCACGGGTGGCAACCTCGCGTTCTACCTGTCGATCCCGCCGTCGTCGTTCTCCGTGGTCTGCGAGCAGCTCGAGCGCTCCGGCCTGAGCCGCCCCGAGGGCGACTCGTGGCGCCGCGTCGTCATCGAGAAGCCCTTCGGCCACGACCTCGAGAGCGCCCGGCAGCTCAACGAGATCGTCGAGAGCGTCTTCCCGCCCGACTCGGTCTTCCGGATCGACCACTACCTGGGCAAGGAGACGGTGCAGAACCTGCTGGCGCTGCGCTTCGCCAACCAGATGTTCGAGCCGGTCTGGAACGCCAACTTCGTCGACCACGTGCAGATCACCATGGCCGAGGACATCGGCATCGGTGGCCGCGCGGGGTACTACGACGGCATCGGCGCCGCCCGCGACGTCATCCAGAACCACCTGCTGCAGCTCCTCGCGCTCACCGCGATGGAGGAGCCGGTGTCGTTCCAGGCCGACCACCTGCGCGCCGAGAAGGAGAAGGTCCTCTCGGCGGTCCGCCTGCCCGAGGACCTCGGCAAGGCCACCGCCCGCGGGCAGTACGCCGCGGGCTGGCAGGGCGGCGAGCAGGTCATCGGGTACCTCGACGAGGACGGCGTGGCGTCGTCCTCGCGCACCGAGACGTATGCCGCGATGAAGCTCGAGATCGACTCGCGCCGCTGGGCGGGCGTGCCGTTCTACCTGCGGACGGGCAAGCGGCTCGGCAAGCGCGTGACGGAGATCGCGGTCGTGTTCAAGAAGGCGCCGCACCTGCCCTTCGAGCACACCGCCACCGAGGAGCTCGGCCAGAACGCCATCGTCATCCGCGTCCAGCCCGACGAGGGCATCACCATGCGGTTCGGCGCCAAGGTGCCGGGCGCGCAGATGGAGGTCCGCGACGTCACGATGGACTTCGGGTACGGCCGCTCGTTCACCGAGTCCAGCCCCGAGGCGTACGAGCGGCTCATCCTCGACGTGCTGCTCGGTGACCCGCCCCTGTTCCCCCGCCACGAGGAGGTCGAGCTGTCCTGGCAGATCCTCGACCCGGTGGAGCGCTACTGGGCCAAGCAGAAGGGCCCGGTCGAGCCGTACGCCGCCGGTGGGTGGGGCCCCGCCAGCGCCGACGAGATGATGAGCCGTGACGGCCGCGTCTGGAGGATGCCTTGATCGTCGACCTGCCCAGCACCACGACGGTGGCGATCAGCAAGAAGCTGGTCGCCCTGCGCCAGGACACCGGGGCCATGGCCCTGGGCCGCGTCCTGACGCTGCTCATCGTCGTGGACGAGAAGGACGCCGAGGAGGCCATCGAGGCCGCCAACGACGCGAGCCGCCAGCACCCGTGCCGCATCATCGCGGTCGTCCTCGGCAACCGGCGCGGACAGTCGCGCATCGACGCCCAGATCCGCGTCGGGGGTGACGCCGGCGCCAGCGAGGTCGTCGTGCTGCGGCTCTACGGCGCGCTGACCCAGCACGGTCGCAGCGTCGTCATCCCCCTCCTGCTCCCCGACTCCCCCGTCGTCGCCTGGTGGCCCAAGGACGCCCCCACCGACGTCGCCGCCGACCCCATCGGCGCGATGGCGCAGCGCCGGATCACCGACGCCGCGGAGTCCAAGAACCCGCGCGCCACGCTCAAGAGCCGGGCGAAGACCTACACCAAGGGCGACACCGACCTGGCCTGGACGCGCATCACCCTGTGGCGCGGGCTGCTGGCCGCGGCGCTCGACCAGCCGCCGTTCGAGCCGGTGCTGGAGGCCACGGTCACCGGCGGCTCCGACTCCCCGTCGACGGACCTGCTGGCGGCATGGCTGGCGGAGACGCTGCGCTGTCCGGTGCAGCGGGCCCGCACCCGCGCCGGCAGCGGCATGGTCAGCGTGCGCCTCGAGCGGCGCAGCGGGCCGGTGGACCTCGTCCGGCCGGACGGCGTCATCGCGACGCTGAGCCAGCCGGGCCAGCCGGTGCGCCGGATCTCCCTGGCTCGCCGGGCCACGGCCGAGTGCCTCGCCGACGAGCTCCGCCGCCTCGACCCCGACGAGATCTACGAGGAGACGATCAGCAAGGGCCTGGCCCGGGTCGGCACCAAGTCGGTCACCGCCACCGAGGCGGTCCGCGAGGGTGAGGCGCCCTCGGTCAAGGACGCCGAGCGCGAGTCCAAGCGCATCGCGCGGGCCAACCACAAGGCGGGCAGCGCGACGATGGTCAGCGCTCCCCCGCCCCCGGACAAGGCCGACGACACCTCGGTGCGCAAGGCCGCCGAGCGGAAGCTCGCGGACAAGCGCGACGAGCGCTCCGAGGACGCGGCACCAGCTGCGAAGAAGGCCGCCGGGAAGCGCACCACGAAGGCAGCCAAGGGCACGGCGACCACCAAGGCCGCGAAGGCGGGCGCGAAGGCGACCAGCTCCTCGGAGGCCGCCTCGTGAGCGGGGCGCGGGCGCGCGTCGTCGTCCACCCGTCGAAGCAGGCCCTGGCCGACGCCTCCGCCGCCAGGCTGGTCACGGCCCTCGTCGACGCCCAGTCGCGGGGCCGCGAGCCGCACGTGTCGCTCACCGGTGGGTCGATGGGCTCGGCCATCATCGCCTCCCTCGCGGCCCTGCCGGCGCGTGACGCGGTCGACTGGTCGACCGTCTCGATCTGGTGGGGCGACGAGCGCTACCTGCCGGCCGGGGACCCCGAGCGCAATGACACCCAGAACGACGACGCCGGGCTCACCAGCCTCGGCCTGGACCCGCAGCGGGTGCACCGCGTGCCCGGTCCTGACCTCACCGACTCGGCCGAGCAGAGCGCGCAGGAGTATGCCGCGGCGGTGCGCGCCACCGGTGCCGGCGAGTTCGACGTCATGATCCTGGGGGTCGGCCCCGACGGCCACGTGGCGTCCCTGTTCCCGGGCCACCCGGCACAGCAGACCACCGACGCCATCGCGGTCGCCGTGCACGAGTCGCCCAAGCCGCCGCCGGACCGGGTCTCCCTCACCTTCGAGTGCCTCAACCGCTCCGAGCGCGTGTGGTTCCTCGTGGCCGGGGCCGACAAGGCCGAGGCGGTGCGCCACGGCGTGGCCGGCGCCGCCCCGGACGAGTCATCCGCGGCCCAGGTGCACGGCTCCGCCGAGACGCTGTGGCTGGTCGACTCCGACGCGGCCGCGGAGCTGCCCGTCCGCGGCTGACCGCCACCCGACCGGCGTCGCTCACCCGTGCTCGGGCACCGGCGCCGGTTCGACGACCGGCGCGTCTCCGGCGCGGACCGCCGGCAGCTCCGCCGCCAGGTTCCTCAGGTAGCCCGCGAACCCGCCGGCCACGACGCGTCCCGTGCGGCGCGCGGACGTCCGCACGCGGGTGGTGTCCGTGGCCACGCACGGGTGGCCGGCAGCGCGGACTGCCTCGACGAGCAGGACGTCCTCGTGCACCGGTTCCGCGGGGAAGCCGCCCACGGCGAGGTACGCGTCTGCCCGGACCCCGAGGTTCGCCCCGTGCACATGGGGGTGCCCCTCGCCGAGGGTGTGGCCGGCACGCCACCGGGAGAACAGCCCGCCACCCAGGTCCGTGGGCACGACGGTCCCCGTGACGAGGTCCGCCCCTGCCTCGGCGAGCTCGACCTGGCGCCAGAGCCAGTGCGCCGGGACGGTGGTGTCGGCGTCGGTGCAGGCGATCCACGTCGCGGACCGTGCGGCCTCGGGGACGTCCTGCAGGGCGAACGCCACGCCCGCGGCCCGCGCGGCCCCCACCGCCCCGGTGTCGGACCACACGCCTCGCACCTGCCCATGGGCGGACACGACCGCCGCCGTCCCGTCGGTGCACCGGTCGAGGACGACGACCACCACGACCTCGACGTCGGGGCGCCGGGAGCGCAGCGCGTCACGCGCCGCGTCGATGCCGTCGAGGCACGCTGGCAGCAGCTCCTCCTCGTCGCGGGCCGGCACGACGACCGCGACGCGGCCCACCGCGCGCGACGGACGAGCGGGCCGGGCCACGCGAGCGGGCCGGGCCGGGCTAGCTGGCCGGGTGGTCACGCCTTGCCCTCCCGTCGCGCGGGCGAGGCCGTGCCGGCCGGACCCAGCAGCTCGACGAGGAAGTCCTGCTCCTCGTGCCGCACCAGCACCTCGAGGCCGGGCAGCCCACGCAGCGCCTCGTGGACGTCCTCGCCGTCGAGCGGCCACCCGTCGACCGGGTGCCTCCAGTCGCACAGCAGGACCGTGCCGCCGGGGGCCAGTGCCTCCGGCAGCCGGCGGGTCACCTCGCCGAGGTCCTCGGGCGTCCAGAAGTAGCCGACCTCCGACAGCACGACGAGGTCGAAGGTCCCCTCCGGCCAGTCGCGGGGCACCCGGGCGCGCCGCAGCTCGACCCGGTCCCCCCAGGACGACAGCCGCTCCCCCGCCCGCCGCAGCGCCTCGGCGCTCACGTCGAGGGCGAGGACGGAGTCGGCTCGGGCCGCGAGCTCGGCGGTCAGGACGCCGGTCGAGCACCCCACCTCGAGCACCCGGCCCAGCGGTTCGGTGAGGGGCGCCGCGAGCGTGGCGGCCCGCTTCCGGCGCTCGTACCACGACGAGTCGACGTCCCACGGGTCCTCGCTGGACTCGAACATCCCGTCGAAGACGGCGTCACGGGGGTCGTCGGGGCCGTCCGCGGAGAGGTGTCGCAGGTAGGCCTCGAACGGCCGGTCGAAGTGCGCCAGCACGTGCGGCCCGAGCAGGACCTCGTCACCGGGCTCGTCCGACAGCGGCGCCGTCTGGGAGGCGTGCAGCCCCAGGGCGGCCCTGCGTGCGGTCACGTGCTCCGGCGACAGGTCGACGGCGAGGACCTCTCCCCACGGGGCGCCCTCAGGCGTGCCCCAGTGCCAGAGCCAGACGGGGTACTCGAGCAGCCTGGCCCCGGCGCTCGCCGCGACACCCGCGGCGACCCGGCCGGCTGCCTCGTGGTCGCAGTGGCCGTCGTGGCGCCACGGGGCCAGCAGCAGCGTCCCGGAACCCTTTACGACGCGTGCCAGGGCAGCGGCCAGCTCCGCCTCGTGGTCCTCCAGCCGGCCGTCCGGGAGCCGCAGCACCTCGACCCTCGCAGCGGCAGCGACCTCCCCGACCGCGCACCGGACCTCCTCCTCGCGCCGTGCTGCGAGCTGACCGGCGGTGTGCGTGCGTGACGCCGGGTGCGAGCTCTCCCCCAGCGTGGCGACGACCACGGTCACCGGCACGCCGGCCGCGGACGCCGCGGACACCAGCCCGGCACAGCCGAGCGTCTCGTCGTCGGGGTGGGCGGCCAGCACGACGAGGTTGTCGACGTCCCCGAGCACCTCCGCGGGCCGGGCGCGAGCCACGTCGGCCCACTGCGGGGCGGCCAGCCACTGCTGCTCGTCCGTCCCCGGCTCCCGGTGGTCGAACGCCGGAGCCACCCCCCGGAACGGCCCGGACGCGGTCACGACGCTCCCTCGCCGTCCACCAGCGCCTTCCCGAGCGCGGCCTGGTCCCGCTCGGCGTGGTGCTGGCGCACGTACACCTGCAGGTCGGCCACCCGGCGCGCGTGCTCCTCGTCCCCCGTGAGCGGTCCGGGCCCCAGCGCGTGCGCCGCGTGGGCGAGGACCCGCTCCACCGCCTCCGCCACCACGCCGCGCACGCGCAGGGCCAGAACGGCGCCGTGCGCCCCCGAGGCGGCGCCGGCGTCGACCAGCCCGCCCGCCTCGTGCAGCGACGCCCTCGCGGCGTGCAGCGCACCGTCGACGGCGCCGAGGTGCATGAGGGCGACCTGGTCCGGCGGCCGGGTTCCGGCGGCCGTCAGCATCGTCCGCGCGAGCCCCACCGCACCGCCGTACCAGCACGCGGCCACCCCGATCCCGCCCCAGGCGAAGCCGGGACGGGTCAGGTACCAGTCGTCCTCCCCCACGGGCACGGCAGGCACGTCGTCGTACCTCGTCGCCAGGCTGCTCACGTCGCGCAGCCCGCGGGAGGCCCACGTGCCGCCCTCACCGCTCACCCCGGGCCCGCGCAGCTCGACCGCGAACGCCCGTCGCGATCCTGCACCGGTGTGGGCCGTCACGACGGCGTGGCTCAGCCGGTCCGCCAGCGAGCACCACGGCTTGACCCCGCCGAGCCGCCATGTCCCGTCCTCGCCCCGGGACGCCGAGAGCCGCACCCCGGGTCCTTCGGCTGCGAAGACACCCCACGTCGACCCGTCCGGGACGGTGCCTTCGGCCACGCCCGCCTGGCGCAGGATCGCGAGGGCGTCCAAATGGGGCTCGACCACCCGGGCGGTGGTCAGGTCCAGGGCACCGAGGGTCGCCAGCACCGACCACAGCTCGGTGGTGCGCCCCTCGCCGGGGCCGGGCAGAGCAAACCCGAGGCGGCGGGCCAGGTCCAGGGACGCCTCGACGTCGCCGGCCGCACCACCGGCCTGCGCCAGCAGCTCGTCCACCCCCGAGCGCCCGCCCGTGCCGTCCGCGGCGCGGCCGTCCGCGGCGCGGCCGTCGGAGGCACCGGGCGGCGTGAGGCGTACGGGCACGACGCCCCGCCCGTCCCGCCTCGGCGGGTCGTGTCGCGGTGAGGTCGAGGAGGTCGGGGACGACGGGGAGGCCACGACCCCACCCCATCACGCCGGCCACGAACACGCAGGTCAGGCCGGGTGTGGGCGATGCGCGGGCACCACACGCGACGACGCCCCGGGACCGTGGTCCCGGGGCGTCGTCGAGGCGGTCTGCCGCACGTGGCGGCCGGCCGCTACTGGATCAGCTTGCGGTCACGCAGCGTGGCGAGGGCCTCCTCGAGGATGGCCTTGCCGTCGGCGTCCGAGCGCCGCTCCTTCACGTACGCGAGGTGCGTCTTGTACGGCTCCACCTTCGGCGGGGCGGGCGGGTTGGCCTCGTCCTGGCCGGCCGGGAAGCCGCAGCGCGGGCAGTCCCAGGTCTCCGGGACCGCGAGGCCCGGCTCCTCGGCGAAGCTCGGCCGGGTCTGGTGGCCGTTGGCGCACCAGTACGAGACGAAGACGCGAGGAGCGGCCTCGCCGCGCTCGGCCTCGCCCATCGGGCCGGCGCCGACACGGCTGCCGCGGATTGCGTTGCCACCTGCCATGAGTCGAGTCCTTCCGGGTTCAGCTGGAGAAGCGTTCGATGAGACCGAGGCCCACGATGCACGCGAACCACACGATGCCGACGGCGATCGTGAAGCGGTCGAGGTTGCGCTCGGCCACCGAC
The DNA here is from genome assembly GCF_032464895.1 of Phycicoccus sp. M110.8. Classification (NCBI taxonomy): domain Bacteria; kingdom Bacillati; phylum Actinomycetota; class Actinomycetes; order Micrococcales; family Intrasporangiaceae; genus Phycicoccus; species Phycicoccus sp. M110.8. The sequence goes on along the minus strand of NZ_JAWDIC010000005.1, from coordinate 194,404 downwards.
GAGGAGCCCAGCGAGGTCGACATGCCGCCGCCGAACATGTCCGACAGGCCGCCGCCCTTGCCCTTGTGCAGGAGGATCAGGAGGGTCAGGAACAGACCCCCGAGGACCAGCAGGACCTGCAGGCCGATGCGCACGGCTTCCACGGAGCACCCATCTTCGAGTCGACGTCAGTACCTGCTGCCGTTTCGGCAGCAGCGGTCAGGATACCTGCTGGGGGGTCACGCAGTCGCCATGTGGTCCCGGTAGCGGCAGATCGAGGCGAACTCGGCCGGGTCGGTCGAGGCACCCCCGACGAGCGCACCGTCGACGTCCTCCTGGGCCATGATCGCCGCGACGTTCCCGGCCTTGACCGAGCCGCCGTACAGGATCCGCACGCCGTCGGCCAGGTCGCCGGAGTACAGCTCCGCCAGCTTGGTCCGGATGGCCGCGCACACCTCCTGCGCGTCCTGTGGCGTGGCCACCTCACCCGTGCCGATCGCCCACACCGGCTCGTATGCCACGACGACCGTCCGCGCCTTGTCCGCGGGGACGCCCGCGAGGCCGGCCTCGACCTGGGCCAGGACGTGCGCGACGTGCTCACCGGCCTGGCGCACCTCGAGGGGCTCGCCGACGCAGAAGATCGGCGTCAGGCCGTGCCGGAAGGCGGCCTTGACCTTGGCGGCCACCACCTCGTCGGTCTCCTGGTGGTACTCGCGACGCTCGCTGTGCCCGACGACGACGTAGGTGCAGCCCAGCTTGGCGAGGAACGCACCGGAGACCTCGCCCGTGAAGGCGCCGCTGTCGTGCTGGGACAGGTCCTGCGCGCCGTGGCGCAGCTCGAGCCGGTCCCCGTCGATGAGCGTCTGGACCGAGCGGATGTCGGTGAAGGGCGGCAGGACCGCAACCTCCACCGCACCGAAGTCGTGCTTGCCGTCGCGCAGGGTCCAGTCGAGCTTCTGCACGAGGTGCGTCGCCTGGAGGTGGTCGAGGTTCATCTTCCAGTTGCCCGCCATGAGCGGCGTGCGACCGGCGGTGGTCTTCGCGGCCATCAGCCGGCGTCCTCCTGCGTCTCGTCCAGGACCGTCAGCCCCGGCAGCTCCTTGCCCTCGAGGTACTCCAGGCTCGCCCCGCCACCGGTGGAGATGTGGCCGAACTGGTCGTCGGAGAACCCGAGCTGGCGCACGGCTGCGGCGGAGTCGCCGCCACCGACGACGGTCAGCGCGCCGTCCTGCGTGAGCTCGACCAGGGCCTTGGCCACGGCGGCGGTGCCCGCGGCATACGGCTCCATCTCGAACGCGCCCATGGGGCCGTTCCAGAAGACGGTGCGGCAGTCCTTGAGCTTCTCCGCGAACAGCACCCCGGACTCGGGTCCGATGTCCAGGCCCATGCGGTCGGCGGGGATGGCCCCGGCCGGCACGACCTCGTGGTCGGCGTCAGCCGAGAACGCGGTGGCGGCCACGACGTCGACGGGGAGCACGATCTCGACGCCGCGCTCCTTCGCCTGGTCGAGGTAACCCTTCACCGTCTCGACCTGGTCGGCCTCGAGCAGCGAGCTGCCGACCTCGTAGTCCTGCGCCTTGAGGAACGTGAAGACCATGCCCCCGCCGATGAGCAGGCGGTCGGCGGTCTGGAGCAGGTTGTCGATGACGCCCAGCTTGTCCGACACCTTCGCGCCGCCGAGCACCACGGCATACGGGCGCTCGGGGTCCTCGGTGAGCCGGCGCAGGACGCCGACCTCGGTCTCGACGAGCCCGCCGACAGCGGCCGGCAGGAGCCGGGCGACGTCGTAGACGGACGCCTGCTTGCGGTGCACGACGCCGAACCCGTCGGACACGTACGCGTCGGCGAGCCCCGCGAGGGAGCGCGCGAACTCCGCCCGCTCCTCGTCGGTCTTCGCGGTTTCGCCCGGGTTGAACCGCAGGTTCTCGAGCAGCACGACGTCGCCGTCCTGCGCGGCCTCGACCGCCGCCCGCGCGCTCTCGCCCACCGTGTCGGTGGCGAAGGTGACGTCACGGCCGAGCAGCTCGCCGAGCCGGGTCGCGACCGGGCGCAGCGAGTAGCGGTCCTCGGGCGCGCCCTTGGGCCGCCCGAGGTGGGCGCACACGACGACGCGTGCGCCCGCCTCGGACAGGGCCGTGATGGTCGGGACCGAGGCCCGGATGCGACCGTCGTCGGTGATCGTGCTCCCGTCGAGGGGCACGTTGAGGTCGGACCGGACGAGCACGCGCTTGCCGCGCAGGTCGCCCAGGTCGGCGATGGAACGCATCGAGACCAGCTCCGTATCGGTGGGGTGGGACCGGTCGGTCAGAGCTTCGAGCCGACGAGCACGGTCAGGTCGGCGAGGCGGTTGGAGTAGCCCCACTCGTTGTCGTACCAGCCGACGACCTTGACCTGGTTGCCGATCACCTTGGTGAGGCCCGCGTCGAAGATGCACGAGGCCGGGTCGGTCTCGATGTCCTTGGACACGATCTCGTCCTCGGTGTAGCGCAGGATGCCCTTGAGCGGGCCCTCGGCGGCAGCCTTGACCGCGGCGTTGACCTCCTCGGCCGTGACCTCGCGCGACGCCTCGAAGGTGAGGTCGGTCGCCGAGCCGGTCGCGATCGGCACGCGCAGCGCGAAGCCGTCGAGCTTGCCCTTGAGCTCGGGCAGCACGAGGCCGATGGCCTTGGCGGCGCCGGTGGAGGTCGGCACGATGTTCAGGGCTGCGGCGCGGGCGCGGCGCAGGTCCTTGTGCGGGCCGTCCTGGAGGTTCTGGTCCTGGGTGTACGCGTGGATGGTCGTCATCAGGCCCTTGACGATGCCCACGGAGTCGTTGAGCGCCTTGGCCATCGGGCCGAGGCAGTTCGTGGTGCACGACGCGTTCGAGATGATGTGGTGGTTGTCGGCGTCGTAGTCGGAGTCGTTGACGCCGAGCACGATCGTGACGTCCTCGTTCTTCGCGGGCGCGGAGATGATGACCTTCTTGGCGCCGTTGTCGAGGTGCACCTTGGCCTTGGTGGCGTCGGTGAAGATGCCGGTCGACTCGATGACGACGTCGGCGCCCAGCTCGCCCCACTTGAGGTTGTTCGGGTCGCGCTCGGCGAACACCTTGAACGTCTTGTCGCCGGCCGTGATGTCGGTGTCGGTCGAGGTGACGTCGCCGTCGAAGCGACCCAGGATCGAGTCGTACTTGAGCAGGTGCGCCAGGGTGGCGTTGTCGGTGAGGTCGTTGACGGCGACGACCTCGATGTCGGCGCCGGAGGCCTGCACGGCGCGGTAGAAGTTGCGGCCGATGCGGCCGAAGCCGTTGATACCAACGCGAACGGTCACGGGTTCCTGCCCTTTCGAGAGGGGTCGAGTGCCGCGTGGTCGCGGCACGCTTGCTTCGCTCCCGACCCTATCGGCTGGCCCCTGCACCGGACAGGGTGGTCCGGCGTACGGGCTGGTAACCCGGCGTCGTCAGCTGTCGCCGCCGAACAGGTCGCGCGTGTAGACCTTGTCGGCCACGTGCTCGAGCTCGGGCACCATGCGGTTGGCGACGATGACGTCGGACAGCTCGGTGAACTCGGCGAGGTCGCGGACGACACGCGAGCCGAAGAAGGTGTCGGCCGTCAAGGCCGGCTCGTAGACGACGACCGAGACGCCCTTGGCCTTGATCCGCTTCATGATCCCCTGCACGCTGCTGGACCGGAAGTTGTCCGACCCCGACTTCATGATGAGCCGGTGGATGCCGACGACCGAGGGGTTGCGGCGCAGGATGTCGGTGGCGATGAAGTCCTTGCGCGTGGTGTTCGCCGACACGATCGCCTCGATGAGGCTCTGCGGCACGTCCTGGTAGTTGGCCAGGAGCTGCTTGGTGTCCTTGGGCAGGCAGTACCCGCCGTACCCGAAGGACGGGTTGTTGTACCCGGGGCCGATGCGCGGGTCGAGGCCCACGCCGTCGATGATCTGGCGGGTGTCGAGCCCGTGCGTCAGGGCGAAGGTGTCGAGCTCGTTGAAGAAGGCGACCCGCATCGCGAGGTAGGTGTTGGCGAACAGCTTGATCGCCTCGGCCTCGGTGCTGTCGGTGAGCAGCACCGGCACCTCGGGCTCGTCGGCGGCGCCGCGCAGCAGCTCGGCGAAGGCCTTGCCCCGCTCACCGCGGTCGCCCACCACGATCCGGCTCGGGTGCAGGCTGTCCCACAACGCCTTGCCCTCGCGCAGGAACTCGGGGCTGAACAGCACGGTGGTGCCGAGCCGGGCCGACAGCGCCCGGGTGAAGCCCACCGGCACGGTCGACTTCACGACGACGGTCGCGTCGGGGTTGAGCCGGGCGGCGTCGGCCGCAACCTGCTCGACGGTCGAGGTGTCGAAGTAGTTGGTGACCGGGTCGTAGTCGGTGGGGGTGGCCACCACGACGAACTCGGACCCGGCATACGCCTCCTCCGGCACGGTCGTGAACGACAGCCGCAGGCCGCCGCGCTCGAGGCGCCGCTCGATGTCGGGGTCGGCGATCGGGCTGTGGCCGCCGCGCAGCCGCTCGATCCGCCCTTCGTCGATGTCGAGGGCGACGACGTCGTGCGACGAGGAGAGCAGCACGGCGATGGACAGGCCGACGTAGCCGGTCCCGACGACGGTGACGCGCACGCTCAGGCCTCGAGCATGTCGGGGGTCAGGTTGGCGTCGGTGCCGGGGATGCCGAGGTCCTCGGCGCGCTTGTCTGCCATGGCGAGCAGCCGGCGGATGCGGCCGGCCACGGCGTCCTTGGTCATCGGCGGCTGGGCGAGCTGCCCGAGCTCCTCCAGCGAGGCCTGCTTGTGCTCGAGGCGGAGCTGGCCGGCCTCACGCAGGTGGTCGGGGATGTCCTCGCCGAGGATCTCCATGGCCCGGTGGACGCGGGCGCCGGCGGCGACGGCCGCGCGGGCCGAGCGCCGCAGGTTGGCGTCGTCGAAGTTGGCGAGCCGGTTGGCGGTGGCGCGGACCTCGCGCCGCATCCGGCGCTCCTCCCACGCGAGGACGGCCTCGTGGGCACCGAGCCGGGTCAGCATGGCGCCGATGGCGTCCCCGTCACGGATGACGACCCGGTCCACGCCGCGGACCTCGCGGGCCTTGGCCGAGATGCCGAGGCGCCGGGCCGCTCCGACGAGTGCGAGAGCGGCCTCGGGTCCGGGGCAGGTGACCTCGAGGGCCGAGGACCGACCCGGCTCGGTGAGCGACCCGTGGGCGAGGAACGCCCCCCGCCAGGCGGCCTCGGCGTCGCAGGACGAGGCGCTGACCACCTTGGGAGGCAGGCCACGCACGGGCCGGCCGCGCGAGTCGATGAGGCCGGTCTGCCGGGCGAGGGCCTCCCCGTCCTGCACGACGCGCACGACGTAGCGGCTGCCCTTGCGGATGCCGCTGGCCGCCAGCACGAGCACCTCGGAGGGGTGGCCGTAGAGGTCGGCGATGCTCTTGCGCAGCCGCCGGGCGGCGTTCGCGGTGTCGAGCTCGGCCTCCACCACGATGCGACCACCCACGATGTGCAGACCGCCGGCGAACCGGAGCGTGGCAGCCACCTCGGACTTGCGGCAGCAGGGCTTGGTCACGTCCAGCCTGCTGAGTTCGTCCTTGACGCGAGCCGTCATCGCCATCCGCTCATCCTGCCCATCTCGTTCATGCCATGCCCCGGGAACCGAAGACGTCACGATACGCCGCGGCGAGGCGCAGCGAGTCATGCTGGCCGGGAGCGCCGCGGCGGGCGACCGGGGCGAGCACGAGCTCGGCACCGAGCCGGCCGGCCGTCGCCCGCAGGCCCTCCTCGTCGTCGACGGCGCCGGGGTCCGCGAGGACCACGTCGAAGCGCATCCGGGGTGCGTGGTCGGCCAGCACCTCGAGCTGCCCGGCGGCCGAGATGCCGGCCGTCTCCCCCGAGTGCTCGAGGTTGAGGGTGAGGCAGCGACGGGCCGTCGTGTCGTGGAGGGCCTCGCGCAGGGCCGGCACCATGAGGTGCGGCATCACCGACGTGAACCACGAGCCCGGCCCGAGGATCACCCAGTCGGCGTCGAGCACCGCCTCCACCGTGGCGGGCGCGGCCGGCGGGTCGGCCGGCTCGAGGGCGATGCTGCGCACGGTGCCGCGCGTGCGTGCCACCGCCACCTGGCCGCGCACGGTCGTGACGACCTCGGTGGCGGTCCCGGCGCCGGGTTCGGTGGGTATGCCGTCGGTGCCGACGCCGGCCCTGTCGGCCGCAGGCTCGAGCCCGGCCACCTGGGCCGTGATCTCGAGCGGGACGGCAGCCATGGGGAGGACCCGGCCGCGGGCGTTGAGCAGGCGGCCGACCAGGTCCAGGCCGGTCACCGGGTCGTCGTGCAGGTCCCAGAGGGCGGTGATCAGCAGGTTGCCCAGGGCGTGCCCGGCCAGGGGGCCGGTGCCCTGGAACCGGTGCTGGAGCACGTCGCGCCAGATGTGGCCCCACTCGGTGTCGTCGCACAGGGCGGTGACCGCCATCCGCAGGTCCCCCGGCGGCAGCACCCCGAACTCCTCACGGAGCCGCCCGGACGAGCCACCGTTGTCGGCGACGGTCACGACGGCGGTGATGTCGTCGGTGACGAGCTTGAGCGCCTCGAGCGACGCCGCCAGACCGTGTCCCCCGCCCAGCGCGACGACGGCGGGCCCGCTCATGCCGCCCGCCCCGTGCGGCCCGCCACCGCGCTCACTCCTGCCCCAGGTCGCGGTGGACCACGAAGGTCGCGATCTCGTCACTGGAGAGCCGCTGGCGCAGCGCCTCGGCCGTGGCGACGGACCGGTGCTTGCCGCCGGTGCAGCCCACGGCGAGGGTGACGTAGCGCCGCCCCTCGCGCAGGTACCCGGCGGTGACCGGCACCATCAGGTCGACCACCCGGTCGAGGAACTCCTCGGCCCCGGGCTGGCGCATGACGTACTCGGCCACCGGCTGGTCCTGCCCGGTGAACGGCCTGAGCTCCGGGATCCAGAACGGGTTCGGCAGGAACCGCATGTCGAAGACGAAGTCGGCGTCGAGCGGCACGCCGTACTTGAACCCGAACGACATCAGCGCGATCCGCAGCTTGGGTCCGCGCTCGGACGAGAAGACCGGGTGCACCTTCTTGGCGAGCTGGTGGACGTTGAGGCCGGAGGTGTCGATGACGACGTCGGCGCGGGCGCGCAGGTCGGCCAGCATCTCCCGCTCGCGGTGGATGCCGTCGAGCAGCCGCCCCTCCCCCTGCAGCGGGTGGGGCCGGCGCACCGACTCGAAGCGGCGCACCAGCGCCTCGTCGGTCGCGTCGAGGAAGACCAGGCTCGGCTTCCAGCCACGCTCGGCCAGCTCGTTCATGGCCGTCTGGAGGTGGGCGAAGAAGCCACGGGCGCGCACGTCCACGACCGCCGCCAGGCGGGGCAGGTCGGCGGGCCGGGGCGTCCCGTGGGTGAGCTCCACGAGCGAGACGAGCAGGTGCGGCGGCAGGTTGTCGATGACGTACCAGCCGGAGTCCTCGAGCACGTTGGCCGCGGTGGAGCGGCCGGCCCCGGACATGCCGGTCAGGATGACGAGCTCACCCTGGCGCAGCGCAGCCGGGGTGTCTCCCGGCACGTCCCGTTCCACCGGCTCCTGCGGCTCGGGCTGGGCGTGCTGCTCGGGCTGGGCGTCCTGCGCGCCACTGCTCACTGCTGCCCCTCGTCGTCGACGATCTCACCGGTCATGAGGTTCACCGCGGGCACGGGCGACCCCTCCGAGGACAACTCTGCCGCAATCGTGGCCGCGAGCGCAGGCCCGATGCCCGAAACGGCCTGCAGCTCCTCGACCGTGGCGGCCCGCACCTTCTTCACCGAGCCGAAGTGCCGCAGCAGCGCCTTGCGCCGCGACTCCCCCAGACCCGGTATGCCGTCCAGCACGCTCGCGGTCATCGCCTTGGACCGCCGCTGGCGGTGGAACGTGATGGCGAACCGGTGCGCCTCGTCGCGCACCCGCTGGAGCAGGTAGAGGCCCTCGCTGGTGCGCGGCAGGATCACGGGGTAGTCCTGTCCCGGCACCCAGACCTCCTCGAGCCGCTTGGCCAGGCCCACGACTGCGACGTCGTCGATCCCGAGCCGGTCCAGGGCGGCCCGCGCGGCGTTGACCTGCGGCAGGCCACCGTCGACCACCACGAGGTTGGGCGGGTACGCGAACTTCTTGGGGCGCCCGGTGTCGGGGTCGATCCGCTCGGGCCCGCTGTCGGAGTCGGGGCCGAGCTCGACGTCCGAGGCGCTGTCGCGCTCCTCGAGGTAGCGCTGGAAGCGCCGCGTGAGCACCTCGTCCATGGCGGCGGTGTCGTCGACCTGCTCGCCGCGGATGACGAAGCGGCGGTACTCGGACTTGCGGGCCAGGCCGTCCTCGAACACCACCATCGAGCCCACGACCTGCGAGCCCTGGATGTGGCTGATGTCGAAGCACTCGATCCGCAACGGAGCGTCGGCGAGCTCGAGCGACTCCTGCAGCTCGTGCAGGGCCTGGCTGCGGGCGGTGAGGTCGCCGGCCCGCGCCAGCTTGTGCCGGGCCAGCGACTGCTCGGCGTTGCGGCGGACGGTCTCGAGCAGGGTCCGCTTGTCCCCGCGCTGCGGGACGCGCAGCTGCACTCCCGACCCGCGCAGCGCCCCCAACCACTCGGCCACGGCGTCGTCGTCCTCGGGCAGGACGGGCACGAGGACCTCGCGCGGGACGCCCTCCCCGGTCTCGCCGCCGTACACCTGCTGCAGGAGGTGCCCCACGACCTCCGGCACCGACTCGGCATCCATCTCGGCCACCCACCCGCGCTGCCCGCGGATGCGGCCGCCGCGCACGTGGAACACCTGGACCGCCACCTCGAGCCCGTCCTCGGCCAGCGCGAACACGTCGGCGTCCGTGCCGTCCCCGAGCACGACGGCGGACTTCTCGAGGGCCTTGCCCAGCGCGACGAGGTCGTCCCGGAGCCGCGCCGCCTGCTCGAACTCGAGCTCCCGCGACGCGGCCGCCATCTCCCGCTCGAGCCGCTTGACGAACCGGGTGGTGTCGCCGCCCATGAAGTCGCAGAAGTCCTCGGCGATGGCCCGGTGCTCCTGGGCACTCACCCGGCCCACGCAGGGGGCCGAGCACTTGTCGATGTACCCCAGGAGGCACGGCCGGCCCACCTGCCCGGCGCGCTTGAAGACCCCCGAGGAGCACGTACGCACCGGGAAGACGCGCAGCAGCAGGTCGAGGGTCTCGCGGATCGCCCAGGCGTGGGCGTACGGCCCGAAGTACCGGGTGCCCTTGCGCTTGGCACCGCGCATGACCTGCGCGCGGGGGTACTCGTCCCCCAGGGTCACCGCGAGGTACGGGTAGGACTTGTCGTCGCGGTACTTGACGTTGAACCGCGGGTCGAACTCCTTGATCCAGGAGTACTCGAGCTGGAGGGCCTCGACCTCGGTGGACACCACGGTCCACTCGACGCTGGTCGCCGTGGTGACCATGGTCTGCGTGCGCGGGTGCAGCTGCGAGAGGTCCTGGAAGTACGAGGACAGACGCGGGCGCAGGGACTTGGCCTTGCCGACGTAGATGACCCGTCCGGTGCGGTCCCGGAACCGGTAGACACCCGGGTCGACCGGGATCTCGCCGGGTGCGGGGCGGTAGGTCGACGGGTCAGCCACGACCCCACTCTATGGACGCGGTCCGACGGCCCGGCGACCCGGTCGCCTCAGCTGACGGTGATGCCGTCCGTGCCGATGGTGACCTTCTTCTCCGCGAGGGGGCTGGGCGCGGGACCGACCTTGACCTGGCCGGTCGCGGCGTCGTACTCGCTCCCGTGCCCGCACGGGGACCCGCAGGTGATGACGCCGTTCGCGACCGAGCTCACGATGCAGCCCTGGTGGGTGCAGACGGCGGTGAAGGCCTTGAACTCCCCCGCCTTCGGCTGGGTCACGACGACCTTCTGGTCCGGGAAGATCTTGCCGCCCCCGACGGGGATGCTGGCCTTGTCGATGGCCTGCTTGACGGCCTCCTTCGCCGAGCTCGTGGCCGAGTCGACGACGCCGTTCGCGGCGTCCTGCGCGGAGCTGCAGCCCGCCACCACCCCGACGCCGGCGATGCCCGCGATGGCCAGGACGGTGCGACGGGTGGGACCGGTGCCGCTGTGCTCTTCGGGGTGGGTCATGGAGTTCGCCTTTCGGGAGCGGGGCTCGGGGTCGGGCCCGGAGGCCGAGTATGCAGGTGCCGTCCGGGAACCGCCCGGTGCGCGGAAGCCTGACAAGGGGGGAAACGGGCGAGGGTCGTCGGCGGTTCACCGCGCAAGGTCGCGGGCTGGTAACGACACGGTCACGCTGATCCCAAGCACCTCCCCCCGGCAGCACCGGGCGAGGCATAGTCTCCTCAAACCCCACCCCCGGGGCTGGCGCGGGTTTGGCCCCTACCTACCCGCGAGCACGATTGACTTCAGGAGGAGTCTTGCGTTCTGTCTTCAAGATCGGCGCGCCGGTGGTTGCCGCCGCGCTCGCCCTGAGTGCCTGTGGTGGCACGAGCGGCGGCGGCAGTGGTTCCGCCGGCGGCGGCGGCAAGGCCTGTGACCTCAAGATCGGCTTCTTCGGCGCCCTCACCGGCGACGCGGCCAACCTCGGCATCAACATCAAGAACGGTGCCGAGCTCGCCGTCAACCAGTACAACGAGAAGCACTCGGACTGCAAGGTCACCCTCGTCTCCTTCGACTCCCAGGGTGACCCGGCCATCGCGCCCGGCCTGGCACAGAAGGCCGTGACCGACAAGAAGCTCGTCGGCATCGTGGGCCCGGCGTTCTCCGGTGAGTCCAAGGCCGCCGACCCGATCTTCGACAAGGCCGGCCTCAACATCATCACGGCCTCCGCCACCAACCCGGCGCTCGCGGAGAACGGCTGGAAGACCTTCCACCGCATCCTCGGCAACGACGCCACCCAGGGCCCGGCGGCCGCCAAGTACATGAAGGACATCCTCAAGGCGCAGAAGGTCTTCGTCTCCGACGACACGTCCGAGTACGGCAAGGGCCTGGCGGACATCGTCAAGAAGGACCTCGGCTCGCTGGTCGTGGGCACGGACGAGACCGCTGCCGACGGCAAGCAGGACGACTTCTCCCCGACCGTGACCAAGGCCAAGGCCTCGGGCGCGACCGCGTTCTTCTACGGCGGCTACTACTCGAACGCCTCGAAGCTGGTCAAGCAGCTCAAGGACGGTGGCTTCACCGGCACGTTCGTCGCGGCCGACGGCGTCAAGGACGACGGCTTCATCAAGGGTGCCGGCCAGGCGGCCGAGGGCGCGATCCTCACCTGCCCGTGCCTGCCGCCCGACAAGGCGCCCGACTTCGCGGCCGCCTACAAGAAGGCCTACAACTCCGACCCGGCCACCTACTCGGCCGAGGCCTTCGACGCGGCGAACGTCTTCCTCGACGCCATCGCGGCCGGCAAGACGTCCTCCTCGGACATGAACTCCTTCATCGCCTCCTACGACAAGCAGGGCGTGACCAAGAAGGTCAAGTTCGACTCCAAGGGCGAGCCGGCCGAGGTCTCCGTGTGGGCCTACAAGGTCTCCGGCGGCAAGATCGTGCCGGACCAGGAAATCAAGTAACGACGCACTGGTAGCGGCCAGGACCCTCCTCAGTCAGGGTCCTGGCCGCTACCGTGTTCCCACCCGGACGCCGGGACCGGGCCGGCCGCCACCCCCTGGGCGCCGACCCGCGCAGGTCCCCCCTCACACGGAGGTCTGATGGATCTTCTGCTCAACCACTTCTGGGAACTCACCATCACGGGACTGGCCTTCGGGGCCATCTACGCCCTCATCGCCCTCGGGTACACGCTGGTCTACGGCGTCCTGCGCCTGATCAACTTCGCGCACTCCGAGGTCTTCATGTGGGGCAGCTTCGCCGCGGTGTGGGTCCTCATCGCCATCGGCGGCGGCAAGGCGACGGGCGCGGGCCTGGTCGGCTACCTCGTCGTGGGCTTCCTGGCCGCCATGCTCGTCTCCGCCCTCGTCGCCCTCGGGCTGGAGTTCGTGGCATACCGGCCCCTGCGCAAGCGCAACTCCCCGCCGCTCATCGCGCTCATCTCCGCGATCGGCGCCTCGTACACCCTGTCCGAGGCCATGGGCCTGCGCGACAAGCCCTTCAAGGCGCTGGGGCTCGACGACAACCTCGCCGACTACGTCGGACGACCGCGCGAGGCGTCCCCCTTCCCGCTGCAGATCAACACCGTCCGGCTGTTCACGATCGGCGACTACCAGGTCTCCAACAAGGACCTCATCGTCCTCGGCTCGGCCATCGTCATGATGGTGATCCTCGACCAGTTCGTGAAGCGCTCGCGCCTCGGCCGCGGCATCCGGGCCGTCGCCCAGGACCCCGAGGCCGCCGCGCTCATGGGCGTCAACCGCGACCGGGTCATCCGGCTCACGTTCGTCCTCGGCGGTGCCATGGCCGGCGCCGCGGCGATGATGTACCTCATCAAGGTGGGCCAGACGCGGTACAACGCCGGCTTCCTGCTGGGCGTCAAGGCGTTCACGGCCGCCGTCCTGGGTGGCATCGGCAACCTGCGCGGAGCCCTGCTCGGCGGGTTCGTCCTCGGCGTGGCCGAGAGCTACGGCTCGGCGATCTTCGGGTCGAACTGGAAGGACGTCGTGTCGTTCACGCTCCTCGTCGTCATCCTGCTGTTCCGGCCCACCGGCCTGCTCGGTGAGTCCCTCGGAAAGGCACGCGCATGAACGGTGTCCGCAGCTTCTTCTCCGGCGTCGCCGACCGCTACCGGGCGCTGCCCCGCTGGGCCCGGATCGTCCTCATCCTCGCCCTGGTCGTGGTCGTCTACCTCCTGCCGATCCTGAACCCGCCGTTCATCACGACGCAGGACTCCGACTTCGGTGCGGTCCTCTTCCTGTGCGCGCTGTACGCGCTGGTGGCGATCGGGCTCAACATCGTGATCGGGTATGCCGGTCTGCTCGACCTCGGGTACATCGGCTTCTTCGCGATCGGCGCCTACACCGTGGGCGTCCTCGGCTCGCAGCACGGCAAGCTGCCGCTGCTGCTCTGCATCCCGGCGGCCATGCTCGTGACCCTGGTGTCCGGCATCATCCTCGGCGCACCCACCCTGCGGGTCCGCGGCGACTACCTGGCCATCGTGACGCTCGGCTTCGGTGAGATCGTCCGGCTGATCCTGGTCAACGGCGACGCCCTGACCAACGGCAGCCGCGGCATCTCGAACATCCCGACCCCGCCGAGTGTGGTGCTCTTCTCCCTGCCCCACCTCGAGTGGAACGGCCTCGTCGCGACCCTGAACCTGGACAACACCAGCAAGGCGTTCGAGTTCAGCGTCACGGACTCGGTGCCGTACTACTGGCTGGCGCTGACCTTCGTGCTCATCGTGCTGTTCCTCGACTGGCGGATGCAGAACTCGCGCGTCGGCCGGGCCTGGGAGGCCACCCGTGAGGACGAGGACGCCGCCGAGCTCATGGGCGTGCCCACCTTCAAGTTCAAGCTGCTGGCGTTCGCCACGGGTGCCGCGATCGGTGGCCTGTCCGGGGCGCTCTTCGCCACCAAGCAGCAGTTCATCAACCCCGACAACTTCACCATCCTCTACTCGGTGCTGTTCGTGGCCATGGTCGTCGTCGGCGGCCAGGGCAACCGGTGGGGTGTCGTGGTCGCGGCCGCGCTGCTGACCTGGGCGCCGGAGAAGTTCCGGTTCCTGTCCGACGCCCGCTTCCTGCTCTTCGGCATCGCACTGATGGCCCTGGCGATCTTCCGCCCGCAGGGCCTCCTGCCCCCGAGGCGCTCGGTCCGGGCGAAACGAGCCGACGAGGTCGCCCCCGACCAGATCGACGCGGAAGGAGTCGCTCGTGTCTGACACCACCCCCTCTGCCACCACCCCCGACCCGAAGGCGTCCGGCACCCCCGAGCCCGCCAAGGGCCCCCGGGTCGACGACGACACGGTCCTCGGCCCGGACACCGAGGCCACGCCCGACACGTCGGTCGACATCTCGGTCGACGAGGTCCAGGACCTCCCGGCCGGCAAGATGCTCGAGGTCGACGACGTGACGCTGCGCTTCGGCGGCGTCACCGCCCTCGACGGCGTCTCGTTCCACATCAACACCGGGGAGATCCTCGGGCTGATCGGCCCCAACGGCGCCGGCAAGACGACCTGCTTCAACGTGATGACGGGCGTCTACCAGCCGACCTCGGGGAACGTCCGGTTCATGGGTGAGCCGCTGGGCCGGCGCAAGAAGTTCCAGATCACCAAGCTGGGCATCGCGCGCACGTTCCAGAACATCCGCCTCTTCCACAACATGACCGCGCTGGAGAACGTGCTCGTCGGCGCCGACGCGCACCACTCCACCGGCATGGGCACCGCCCTGCTCCGCCTGCCCAAGCACAAGGCGGAGGAGAAGGAGGGCATGGACCGGGGCTACGAGCTGCTCAAGTTCATGGGCCTGGAGAAGCGTGCCGACGAGCTCGCGCGGAACCTGCCCTACGGCGACCAGCGCCGGCTCGAGATCGCGCGGGCGCTGGCCACGAACCCCAAGCTCCTGTGCCTCGACGAGCCGGCGGCCGGCTTCAACCCGGCCGAGAAGGCCCGGCTGATGGAGCTGATCCAGTCGATCCGCGACCAGGGCTACACCGTCCTGCTGATCGAGCACGACATGAAGCTCGTCATGGGCGTCACCGACCGGATCGTCGTGCTGGAGTTCGGCAAGAAGATCGCCGAGGGCAAGCCGGCCGAGATCCAGGACAACCCCGCGGTCATCGCCGCCTACCTGGGAGTGGATGAGAATGCTTCTTGAGGTCGACGACCTCTGCGTCAACTACGGCCGGATCGAGGCGATCCGCAACATCTCGTTCCGGGTCGAGGAGGGTGAGGTCGTCACCCTGATCGGCGCCAACGGCGCGGGCAAGACGACGACGATGAAGACGGTGTCGGGCCTGCGCCCGGTCCGGGCCGGCTCCATCCGCTTCGAGGGCCAGGACATCACCACCATGCCGGCCCACGACCGCCCGGTCCTGGGCATCGCGCAGTCCCCCGAGGGCCGCGGCTGCTTCGTCGGCATGACGGTCACCGAGAACCTCGACATGGGTGCCTACGCCCGCAAGGACCGGAAGTCGGGCAAGGTCCGCGAGGACCTCGACCGCGTCTTCGGGCTCTTCCCCCGCCTGGCGGAGCGCCGGACGCAGGTCGCCGGCACCATGTCCGGTGGCGAGCAGCAGATGCTCGCCATCGGCCGTGCGCTGATGGCCTCGCCCAAGCTGCTGCTGCTCGACGAGCCGTCCATGGGCCTCGCGCCCAAGCTCATCCAGCAGATCTTCGAGATCATCACGGAGATCAACAAGCAGGGCACCACCGTGCTCCTCGTGGAGCAGAACGCCGCGCAGGCGCTCAAGCGGGCACACCGCGCCTACATCCTCGAGACCGGGGAGATCGTCCGGGAGGGCACCGGCGAGGAGCTCGCCAACGACCCGGCCGTCAAGGCGGCGTACCTCGGCGGCGACGTCTAGCCCAGCTCGAACCACCACGCGAACGGCCCCGGAGGAGAACCTCCGGGGCCGTTCCGTGCACCAAACCCTCCACTTGTTGCCAGCAGATGGTCACCCAGCACGCCCGGGGCGACTGCGGTGACCACGACGTGGCAACAAGTGGAGAATCAACGGGTTGAGCGAGGAGCCTTCTTCGCCGCAACCTTCTTCGTCGCAGTCTTCTTCGCCGCAGCCTTCTTCGCGGTGCTGGCGGTCGTCCGCGTGGCCGTGCGCTTGGTCGCAGCCGAGGCGGCGGCCGTCTTCTTCGTCGCCCGGCTGCCGGTCGCCCGGGTGGGGGTGCGCGCGCTCTTGGCGAGCACCGGGGCGAGGAACCGGCCCGTGTGGCTCTCCTCGACCTGTGCGACCTCCTCCGGCGTGCCCTCGGCGATGACCAGGCCACCGCCGTTGCCGCCTTCGGGACCCATGTCGATGATCCAGTCGGCGTTCTTGATGACGTCGAGGTTGTGCTCGATGACGATGACCGTGTTGCCCTTGTCGACCAGGCCCTGCAGGACGAGCAGCAGCTTGCGGATGTCCTCGAAGTGCAGGCCGGTCGTCGGCTCGTCGAGCACGTAGATCGTCCGGCCGGTCGACCGCTTCTGCAGCTCGGAGGCCAGCTTCACGCGCTGGGCCTCGCCACCGGACAGGGTCGGCGCCGGCTGGCCGAGCCGGACGTAGCCCAGACCGACGTCGTTGAGCGTCTTCATGTGCCGGGCGATGGCGGGCACCGCGGCGAAGAACTCGGCGGCCTCCTCGATCGGCATGTCGAGGACGTCGGCGATCGTCTTGCCCTTGAAGTGCACCTCGAGGGTCTCCCGGTTGTACCGGGCGCCGTGGCACACCTCGCACGGGACGTAGACGTCCGGCAGGAAGTTCATCTCGATCTTGATGGTGCCGTCACCGGAGCAGGCGTCGCAGCGCCCGCCCTTGACGTTGAACGAGAACCGCCCCGGCTGGTAGCCGCGGATCTTCGCCTCGGTAGTCGTGGCGAAGAGCTTGCGGATCGCGTCGAACACACCGGTGTAGGTGGCGGGGTTGGACCGTGGCGTGCGACCGATCGGGCTCTGGTCGACGTGCACGACCTTGTCGAGGTGCTGCAACCCCGTGACCGTCTTGTGCCGGCCGGGGACGTGCCGGGCGCCGTTGAGCTTGTTGGCCAGGACGTTGTAGAGGATGTCGTTGACCATGGTCGACTTGCCCGACCCGGAGACGCCGGTCACCGCCGTCAGGGTGCCCAGGGGGAACGACACGTCGACCCCCTTGAGGTTGTGCTCGCGCGCACCGACCACCTTGACCTCGCGACCCTTCTCCCGCGGGCGCCGCACCGACGGGGTGGGGATCTCGAGCCGGCCGGACAGGTACTTGCCGGTCACCGAGTCGGGGTGCTCGAGCAGGCCCTTGACGGTGCCGGAGTGCACGACGACGCCGCCGTGCTCGCCGGCGCCCGGGCCGATGTCGACGACCCAGTCGGCGGTGGCGATGGTGTCCTCGTCGTGCTCGACGACGATGAGCGTGTTGCCGAGGTCGCGCAGCCGGGTGAGGGTCTCGATGAGCCGGTGGTTGTCGCGCTGGTGCAGGCCGATGCTCGGCTCGTCGAGGACGTAGAGGACGCCGACCAGGCCGGACCCGATCTGGGTCGCGAGCCGGATGCGCTGGGCCTCACCACCGGACAGGGTGCCCGCGGGGCGGTCGAGCGAGAGGTAGTCGAGGCCGACGTCGAGCAGGAAGCCGAGGCGGGCCTCGATCTCCTTGATCACGCGCTCGGCGATCTGCCGCTCGCGGGGGCTGAAGTCGACCTCCTTGAGGAAGGTCGCGCAGTCGGCGATCGCCATGGCGCAGACCGCGGAGATCGACTGGCCGCCCAGCAGGACCGCCAGCGACTCCGGCTTGAGGCGTGCGCCCTTGCACTCGGGGCACGGGACCTCGCGCATGTACCCCTCGTACCGCTCACGGCTCCACTCCGAGTCGGTCTCGGAGTGCCGGCGGCGGACGAACGGGACGACGCCCTCGAACCCCGTCGTGTACGAGCGCTCCCGGCCGTAGCGGTTGCGGTAGCGGACGTGCACCTTGTAGTTCTGCCCGTGCAGCAGCGCCTCCTTGGCGCGGGCCGGCAGCGAGTGCCACGGGGCGTCCATCGAGAACTTGAGGTCCTCGGCCAGCGCCGTCATGACCCGCTGGAAGTACTCCGCCGACCCGCTGCCCTGGGCCCACGGCGCGATCGCACCGTCGGCCAGGGAGAGGTCCTCGTCGGGCACGAGCAGCTCGGGGTCGACCTCGAGCTCGGTGCCGAGTCCGGTGCACTTGGGGCAGGCGCCGAAGGGGCTGTTGAACGAGAACGAGCGCGGCTCGACCTCGTCCATGGCGAGGGGGTGGTCGTTGGGGCAGGCCATCTTCTCGGAGAAGCGCCGCTCGCGCTCCGGGTCGTCGGCGTCGCGGTCGACGAACTCGACCACGAGCACGCCGCCAGCCAGGGACAGGGCCGTCTCGACCGAGTCGGTGAGCCGGCGCTTGGACCCGGCGTCGTCGCCCTTGGCCACGAGCCGGTCGACGACGACGTCGATCGTGTGCTTGACCTGCTTCTCGAGCTTGGGCGGCTCGGTCAGCGACACCACCTCGCCGTCGACCCGGGCCCGCGAGAAGCCCTTGGTCTGCAGCTCGGCGAACAGGTCGACGTACTCGCCCTTGCGCGCCCGGACGACCGGCGCCAGGACCTGGAAGCGGGTGCGCTCGGGCAGCTCGAGCAGGCGGTCGACGATCTGCTGCGGGCTCTGCCGGGTGATCGGTTCGCCGCAGACGGGGCAGTGCGGCCGCCCGGCGCGGGCGAAGAGCAGGCGCAGGTAGTCGTAGACCTCGGTGATGGTGCCGACGGTCGAGCGCGGGTTGCGGTTGGTCGACTTCTGGTCGATCGACACGGCCGGCGAGAGGCCCTCGATGAAGTCGACGTCCGGCTTGTCCATCTGGCCGAGGAACTGGCGGGCGTACGCGGAGAGCGACTCGACGTAGCGACGCTGGCCCTCGGCGAAGATGGTGTCGAACGCCAGGGAGGACTTGCCGGAGCCCGAGAGGCCCGTGAACACGATCATCGAGTCGCGCGGCAGCTCGATCGAGACGTCGCGGAGGTTGTGCTCGCGGGCCCCGCGGACGATGAGCTGGTCGTGCGTCGGACGGCGTGCGGGCAGGGCGGAAGTCACGGTGTCCATCGTAGGTGGGGCCACCGACATCGCCCGTCGGAGCCCTGTCCGACCTGCGCCGGAGCCCTCCCCGGCCCGCCTCGGAGGCCTCGCGGGGCCTCGCCACGCACCCCCGCGCGCCCGCGTGCGGGGCCGCCGGCACCCGGCATACAGTCGCCGCATGCCCGGCCACGAGAACACGCCCATC
The DNA here is from genome assembly GCF_032464895.1 of Phycicoccus sp. M110.8. Taxonomy (NCBI): domain Bacteria; kingdom Bacillati; phylum Actinomycetota; class Actinomycetes; order Micrococcales; family Intrasporangiaceae; genus Phycicoccus; species Phycicoccus sp. M110.8. The sequence continues at coordinate 175,595 of NZ_JAWDIC010000005.1, read as the reverse complement.
GAGGAGTACGCGCTCCTCGGCGACACGGAGACCGCGGCCCTCGTGAGCCGGCAGGGCTCGATCGACTGGCTGTGCCTGCCGCGCTTCGACTCCCCCGCCTGCTTCGCGGCGCTGCTGGGCACGCCGGAGCACGGACGCTGGCTGCTGGGGCCGCGGGACGAGGCGCGCAGCATCCGCAGCTACGTCGACCACTCCTTCGTGCTGGAGACCGTCCACGAGACCGCCACCGGCGCGGTGAAGGTGACCGACCTCATGCCGCTCGGCGACGGGCGCGCCGACATCGTGCGCAGCGTCGAGGGGCTGCACGGTGTCGTGACGATGCAGCACGAGTGGGTCGTCCGGTTCGAGTACGGCCAGGTGCGGCCCTGGGTGTCGCACGGCACGGGGCACCGCCTCGACAGCGACGTCATCCGCGCGGTCGCCGGCCCCGACATGCTCGTGCTGCGCGGCACCCGGCTCCCCCGCGCCCGGGACGGCAGGCACGTGGACGAGTTCGAGGTCCACGCCGGCGAGACCCACACGTTCTCCACGACCTGGTTCCCGTCGTACGAGCCGGTGCCGCCGCCGCTGGACATCGACAGCCGGATCGAGGAGACCGTCCGCGTCTCCACGCACTGGGCGTCGCGGTGCGACTACGAGGGGCCGCACCGCGACCTGGTCGTGCGGTCGCTGCTCACCCTGCGGGCGCTCACCCACTCCCGGTTCGGCGGCATCGTGGCCGCGCCCACGACCAGCCTCCCCGAGGACTTCGGGGGCGAGCGGAACTGGGACTACCGCTACTGCTGGCTGCGCGACGCCTCGCTGACGCTCGAGGCGCTGTTGGCGTCCGGGTACGTCGACGAGGCGCGGCTGTGGCGCAACTGGCTCGTGCGCGCCGTCGCCGGCGACCCCGAGGACCTGCAGATCATGTATGCCGTCGACGGTGCCCGGCGGCTGCCGGAGCGGACGCTGGAGCACCTGCCCGGGTATGCCGACTCGGTGCCGGTCCGCGTGGGCAACGGCGCGGTCGAGCAGCGCCAGTCCGACGTGCTCGGCGAGGTGATGATCGCCCTGGACGAGGCCCGGCGGCGGGGTCTGGAGGTGCTGCCCCAGGCGTGGGCGATGCAGCGGGTCCTCGTCGACGAGCTGGCCCGCCACTGGGACGCCCCCGACAACGGTCTGTGGGAGATCCGGGGTCCGCGGCGGCACTTCACCCACTCGCGGGTCATGGTGTGGGCGGCGCTCGACCGTGCCGTGCGCGGGGTCGAGGAGTGGGGCCTCGAGGGGCCGGTCGAGCGCTGGCGCGACCTGCGGGACCGGGTGCGCGAGGAGATCCTCGACAAGGGGTTCGACCCCGACCGCGGCACGTTCACCCAGCACTACGACACCCGGGAGGTCGACGCCTCGCTCCTGCTCATCCCCCTCGTCGGGTTCCTCCCGGCGGACGACCCACGGGTGCTCGGCACGATCGCGGCCGTGGAGCAGGACCTCATGCGTGACGGCTTCCTGCTGCGCTACCGCACCCAGAGCGGGGTCGACGGCCTCGCCGGTGACGAGCACCCGTTCCTCGCCTGCTCGTGGTGGCTGGTGAGCGCGTATGCCGTGAGCGGCCAGGTCGACAAGGCCACCGCCCTCATGGACCGTCTCGTCACCCTCTTCAACGACGTCGGCCTGGTCTCGGAGGAGTACGACCCCGCGAACGGACGCATGGTAGGCAACTTCCCGCAGGCGTTCTCCCACCTCGCCTTCATCGGCGCCGCCCACGCGCTGGCCCAGGCCACGAAGGCAGCGGCAGCGAAGCCGGGCTCCGAAGCGCCGTCCGGGGGGAGCTCGGCGTCGGGGGGTGCCCCGCTGTCCGGAGGGACCACCTCGTCAGAGGGGACGACGCCGTCGGACCCGGTCACCCCCGAGCCTGCGCAGGCAGACGGCCCCACGGGCGGGGCGAACCGTGCGGCGGGGCCCTCGGGCTCCTAGCCTTCGGGCATGGAGTCCCAGCTCGCCGCCCTGGCCGCCCACACCGACCGCCTCCTCGCCACCGCCGGCGCCCTCGACGACCCGGCCGCCGACTCGCTCTGCGACGGGTGGACCCGCGGGCACGTCCTGACCCACGTCGCCCGCAACGCCGAGGCGATCGACCGGCTGGCGCAGTGGGCCATGGACGGGGAGCGGCGCGAGATGTACCCCGGGGGGACGCGGGCACGTGACGCGGACATCGAGGCGGGCGCAGGACGGCCCCTGTCCGAGCTGGTCGAGGACGTCCGCAGCACGGCGCAGGCGTTGGCGCCGGTGCTCGAGCGGCTCGCCACAGCACCCCGCGCCGTCGAGCACGTGGAGATGCGCGGCGGCCTCGCCGTGTCGCCCGACGTGCTCCCGCTGCTGCGGCTGCGCGAGGTCGTCTTCCACCACGTCGACCTCGCGGCCGGCTTCACCTTCGCGGACGTCGAGCCCGGCCTGGCGAAGCGGTTCGTGGGCGACGCCGTCACCCGGCTGCGGGCGGCCGCACCCGAGCTCGCCCTGTCGCTGCGCTCCGACGAGGGCGACACCTGGCGCCTCGGCCCCGACGACGCGGCCGACGTCGCCGAGGTGACCGGGCCGCTGGCGGGACTGCTGCTCTGGCTCGCCCGGCGCGACGCCAGTGGCGTGCGCTCCGAGCACCTGCCGGAGCTCCCCCGCGGCTCGTAGCCGCCTCAGGCGGTGAGCCGGGTCCCGGTGATGCCGGCGCGCCGGGCGATGGCCACCGCGGCCAGCGCCGAGTGCACCTTGAGCTTGTGCAGGATGCTCTGCACGTGGGTGCGCACCGTGTTGGGCGACACGTGCAGCAGGTCCCCGATCTCGGTGCGGGTCAGGCCCTCGACGAGGCAGGACAGGACCTCGAGCTCGCGTGAGGTCAGGTCGGTGATCCCCTGCACGTTCTCGAGCTGCGGCTGGGCGCCCCGGGACATGCCCACGAGGACCTGGGCGAGCAGGTCGGCCGGGATGCAGGTCTCCCCGCGCGCCACGCCCCGGATCGCGTCCGCGAGCGCGTTGGCCGTCACGGTCTTCGGCAGCCAGCCGCGAACGCCCAGCTGCACCGCCTCGACCACCCGAGAGTCGGACTCGGCGCCGGTCGCCACGAGGATGCCCGCGCGGGGACGGGTGCGCAGGACGTGCCGGGCCACCTCGAGCCCGTCCTCCCCCGCCAGCCCCAGGTCGAGGACCAGGACGTCGAAGTCGACGTCGTCGACGAGGCGCATGGCATGGTCGAGGCTCGTCGCGGCGCCCGTGACCACCAGGTCCGGGTGGTCACCCAGACAGAGGGCCAGGGCGTCGACGAACACCTCGTGGTCGTCCACCAGGACGACGCGGATCGGCGACGACATGCGCACAGGCTGCCGTCCCCGGCCCCGCGCGGTAACCGACCCGTGCCGGAGGGTCCGCTACGTCAAAAGGGTGACGGTCCGTCTGCACCGCAGACGGACCGTCACCCCGGGAACCCCCACACGTCAGCGCAGGTGCGCCGGCCACGTCTCCTGGGACCCGTGGGCGGAGAGCAGGGCCGCTGCCTGGAGCCGGGAGTGGACCCCCAGCTTGGTCAGCAGGTTCTGCACGTGCGTGCGCGCCGTGCTGCGCTGGACGCCGAGCGAGGCAGCCATCTCCTCCGTCGTCTGGCCGTCCATGATGCAGCGCATCACCTGCCACTCGCGGTCGGTGAGGAACTGCAGCGCCCACAGCGGGTCGTCCGACGACTTCTGCGGGCGCAGCGCGCGCTGCAGCAGCGACGGCTCCACCGCGAGCTGGCCGCGCACGGCCCGGTCGAGCATCTCGACGATCTCGACGATGGGCTTCTCCTTGCCGACGTACCCGGACGCGCCCTCGGCGATGGCGCGGCCGACGATGGCGTGGTCGGCCTCAGCCGACAGCATCACGACCTTGGTCGAGGGCGAGAGCTCGCGGATCCGGTGGATCGCCGTCAGCGACGTCCCGCCCGGGAAGTTGACGTCGAGCAGGCAGACGTCCGGGTGGTGCTCCGCGACCGCCTCGACCGCCTCGTCCGGCGACTCGGCGAGCGCCAGGACCTCGTGACCCCGTGCACCCAGCGCGAGGCCCAGGGCCTCGAGCAGGAGCAGGTGGTCGTCACAGACCACGATCCTCATGAGGCCACCGACCTCAGGCCCGACGGGGTCAGGCGGATGTCCGCCTCGACGCCGCCGCCGGCACCACCGTGGATCTCGAACGACCCACCGCACGACGCGACCATCGCCCGCGTCGTGGTCAGGCCGAGCGACGTCCGCGACGAGATCTTGCCCAGGCCCGGCCCGTCGTCGACGACGCTCAGGTGCACGCCGACGGGGTCCTGGTGGACCGCGACCTGGACGTGGCCGTCCTCGCCGGCAGCACGGACCGCGTTGTCGAGCACGCAGGCGAGTGCCCGGCTCAACGCGACCGGGCGTGCGGATGCATACGCCACCGTGTCTCCCACGAGCTCGATCTCGCACTCCGCGGTCGCCCGCGCACGCTCGACCCCACGGGCCGCCACCTCGGCGACGTCCGTCGGGACGACCGCGTCGGTGGCGCCGCCACCGAGGCTGGCCTCGACCAGCTCGGCGAGCCAGCGCGCCTGCCCGGCGATGACGTCGAACTTGCGGTTCGTGTCCCCACCCTCCGTGCCGGCCATCAGCAGGATGGCCGCCAGCGGCTGCCGCAAGTCGTGCAGCAACGCTCGAACGGTGTCGATTTCCCCTCCAGCGACTGGGCGCTGGACCTCCTGTACCACTGCAACCATGTGCATTCCCTCACAACCCGCGAGCCGGGGTCCTGCACCCCCTGTGAGGCCCCCTGTGGCTCTGCGACCGCTCAAAAGTAGGACGCTGGAAAGAGGAGCAGCAATAGTCATTCGGGACTAGGCGATTCCACCGATTTCCCGCGGTTGCCTTTCTTCGGGGGAGAATGCCTTCCATGGCGATGACCAGCGACGACGGATCCGGCCGACCTGAGGAGGAACACGTCTGGGGAGGTCTCACGATGTGGCGTGCGGCCGTCTCGGAGATGGACAACAACGCCTACCTGCTGCGCTGCTCGAGCACCGGCGAGCTGCTCCTCGTCGACGCCGCCGACGAGGCCGGGCGGCTGCTCGCGCTCGTGGCGCACGCCGGCGGGGACCTGCGCACTGTCGTGACGACGCACCAGCACTGGGACCACCACCGGGCCCTGGCCGCGGTCGTGGCCGCGACCGGCGCGTCCACCGCGTGCGGGGCCGACGACGCCGCGGGTATGCCGGTGCCCCCGGACCGCGTGCTGGCGCACGGTGACGTGGTGCGGGTGGGCGAGGTGGCGCTCGAGGTCGTGCACCTGCGGGGCCACACCCCCGGCTCCGTGGCCCTTGCGTACCGCGACCCGGAGGGACCGACGCAGCTCTTCACCGGCGACTCGCTCTTCCCCGGTGGCGTGGGCAACACCAAGAACCCCGGCCAGAGCTTCGACTCGCTCATCGAGGACGTGACGACCCGTGTCTTCGACGTCTACGACGACGACACGGTGGTGTGGCCGGGCCATGGCGCGAGCACCACCCTGGGCGCCGAGCGGCCGCACTTGCCGGAGTGGCGCGCCCGCGGCTGGTGAGCGGGTAGGGCGCAGGGCGGGGCAGGGCGCTCACACCGCCGAACCCACCGGCGCACACACCGGCGCAGACCGCGACGCGGACGCCCGGGACGGCTCACTAGAGTCGCGGACTGTGACGTCCCGCCGGCCCCCTGCACCTCCGCTGCTGCTGGTGCTGACGGCGATCGCGTCGGTCCAGTTCGGCGGTGCCCTCGCGGCCACGCTGGTCCCCGAGATCGGCGCGGGCGGGTCGGTGACGCTGCGGCTGCTGTTCGCCGCCGCGATCCTGGGGCTGCTGGCCCGGCCCCGTCTGCGGGGGCACTCGCGGCGCGCGTGGCTCGTGGTCGTCGGCTTCGGCCTCGCCCTGGGGCTGATGAACCTGGCCTTCTACGCCTCGCTCGCGCGCCTGCCGATCGGCGTGGCGGTCACCATCGAGTTCCTCGGCCCGCTCACCCTCGCCACCGTCCTGTCCCGGCGCGCCCGCGACCTCGCGGCCGTCGGCGCGGCGGCCGTGGGCGTGGTCCTCATCTCCGAGGCGCTCGACACACCCTGGGCCCAGCTCGAGTGGGCCGGGCTGGGGCTGGCGGCGCTCGCCGGCGCCTGCTGGGCGGCATACATCGTCGCGAGCCGGCACGCCGGCCGCGAGTTCGTCGGGCTCGACGGCCTGGCGCTGGCCATGGGCGTCGCCCTGCTCGTCGGCCTGCCCTTCGGCGCCGCGTCGGTGCCGCACTGGACCGGCGAGGCGGTGCTCAAGGGGCTCGGGATCGCGGTGCTGTCGTCCGTGCTGCCGTACTCGCTCGAGCTCGCGGCCCTGCGGCACCTGAGCCCCCGGACGTTCGGGGTGCTGCTCAGCCTCGAGCCGGCCGCCGCCGCGCTCGCCGGCCTGCTCGTGCTCGACCAGCGGCTGCACCCCACCCAGCTGGCGGGCATGGGGCTGGTCGTGCTGGCCAGCGCCCTGGTCATGGGCGCCGGCCAGCCACGGGACCCCGCAGCCTCAGGAGGCTGAGCGCTCCACCTCGGACTCGCGGTCGTCGCGCCGCGTCTTCCACAGGCTCGCGGCGGTGGTGACGCCCAGGATGACGACGATGGCACCGAGCGACACCGAGATCGGGATGTCGGGTGCGGCGGTCACGTGCTCGCCACCGTTGATGAAGGGCAGCTCGTTCTCGTGCAGGGCGTGCAGCACGAGCTTGACGCCGATGAAGGCGAGCAGGACGGCCAGTCCCACGCTGAGGTAGACGAGCTTCTTGAGCAGGCCGCCGATGAGGAAGTAGAGCTGGCGCAGGCCCATCAGCGCGAAGAGGTTCGCGGTGAGGACGAGGTACGGCTCCTTGGTCAGGCCGTAGATCGCCGGGATGGAGTCGAGGGCGAAGAGCAGGTCGGTCGTGCCGAGCGCCACGATGACGATGAACATCGGGGTGGCGAGCTTCTTGCCGTCGACCTTCGTGAACAGCTTCGGGCCGTCGTACTCCTTGGTGGCGGGGAAACGCCGCTCCACCCAGCGCATGAAGCCGTTCTCCTCGTACTCCTCGTCGTCGTCACCGCTCTCGCGGGCGAGCTTGACCGCGGTGTAGATGAGGAACGCGCCGAAGATGTAGAAGACCCAGGAGAACTGGTTGATGGCCGCCGCACCGACGGCGATGAAGATGCCGCGCAGGACGATGGCGATGACGATGCCGACGAGCAGCGCCGTCTGCTGCAGCTTCTCCGGCACCGCGAACCGCGCCATGATCAGCAGGAAGATGAAGAGGTTGTCGACCGACAGCGAGTACTCGGTGAGCCAGCCGGCGTAGTACTCGGTCATGAACTTCGCGCCGGCCTGGTCGTGGGTGAACCACCAGACGCCGAGGCCGAAGACCAGGGCCGCGCCGACGTAGACCGCCAGCGCGAGGCTGACCTCCTTGGTCGTCGGCACGTGTGGCCGCCGGGCCACGACGAAGATGTCGAAGAGCAGCACCGCGGCCATGAGCCCGATGGTGAGGTACCAGACCCAGGGGGCGACCTCCATCTGCGTGGTGGTGGTCGCTGCGAGTGTGGTCACGGTCAAGGGTCCTCCGGTCACGACGAGGTGGCCGGAGGTCTCTCCCGCCCCGTGAGGTGCGGACCGGCGCCCCGGGCCGAAAGCCGTGATGACGAGGACACCGCGATGGGGATACTCCCCTCCGAATGGTGCGACCAGTCTCCCAGACCGCGGGGGTGGCCCCAAATCGAGTCCATCCGGCTGCCGCCTCCACCGGGGGTGGGCCTCAGGCTGTTGGCGGCCTCACTTGGTCGCCTCGGACATCTGGCGCAGCTCCTTCTTGAGGTCGCCAATCTCGTCGCGCAGGCGCGCCGCGAGCTCGAAGTGCAGGTCGGCGGCCGCCTGGTGCATCTGGGTGGACAGCTCCTGGATGAGGTTGGCCAGGTCATTGGCGGGCATGCCGCGGAGCCGGTCCGCAGCCACCCCGGCGTCGGCCTGGACGGTTCCACGGCCGCCGCGCTGGCCGGTCTTGCCCCGCGACTGGGTGCGGCCGGAGCCGATGAGCGCCTCGGTGTCGGCGTCCTCGCGCTGGATGAGGTCGGTGATGTCGGCGATCTTCTTGCGCAGCGGCTGGGGGTCGACCCCGGCCTCCTTGTTGTAGGCGATCTGCTTCTCGCGGCGGCGCTGCGTCTCCTCGATCGCCTCCTGCATCGAGGGGGTGACCGAGTCGGCGTACATGTGCACCTGTCCGGAGACGTTGCGGGCCGCGCGGCCGATCGTCTGGATGAGCGAGCGGGCCGAGCGCAGGAAGCCCTCCTTGTCGGCGTCGAGGATGCTCACGAGCGACACCTCGGGCAGGTCGAGGCCCTCACGGAGCAGGTTGATGCCGACGAGCACGTCGTACTCGCCCATGCGCAGCTCGCGCAGCAGCTCCACCCGGCGCAGCGTGTCGACCTCACTGTGCAGGTACCGGACGCGCACCCCCTTGTCGAGCAGGTAGTCGGTGAGGTCCTCGGCCATCTTCTTGGTCAGGGTGGTCACGAGGACGCGCTCGTTCTTCTTCGTGCGCTCGCCGATCTCGTGCAGCAGGTCGTCGATCTGGCCCTTGGTCGGCTTGAGGATGACCTCGGGGTCGATGAGCCCGGTGGGGCGGATGATCTGCTCGACGACACCGGTCGCCTGGGCCAGCTCGTAGGGGCCGGGCGTCGCGGACAGGTAGACGGTCTGCCCGATCCGCTCGAGGAACTCCTCCCACTTCAGCGGGCGGTTGTCCATGGCCGAGGGGAGCCGGAAGCCGTGGTCGACGAGCATGCGCTTGCGCGACATGTCGCCCTCGTACATGGCGCCGATCTGGGGCACGGTGACGTGCGACTCGTCGATGACGAGCAGGAAGTCCTCGGGGAAGTAGTCGAGGAGGGTGTTGGGCGCGGTGCCCCGGGCGCGGCCGTCGATGTGCATCGAGTAGTTCTCGATGCCGGAGCACGAGCCGACCTGGCGCATCATCTCGATGTCGTACGTGGTGCGCATGCGCAGCCGCTGGGCCTCGAGCAGCTTGTTCTGCTTCTCCAGCTCGGCCAGGCGGTCGGCCAGCTCGAGCTCGATGCCGCGGATCGCCCGCTCCATCCGCTCCGGGCCCGCGACGTAGTGGGTCGCGGGGAAGACGTACATCTCCTGCTCCTCGCGCATCACCTCGCCGCTGATCGGGTGCAGCGTGTAGATCCGCTCGATCTCGTCGCCGAAGAACTCGATGCGCACCGCGAGCTCCTCGTAGACGGGGATGATCTCCACGGTGTCCCCACGTACGCGGAACGTCCCGCGGGTGAAGGCGAGGTCGTTGCGGGTGTACTGCATCTGCACGAACCGCCGCAGCAGGTCGTCGCGGTCGACCTGCTGCCCGACCTTGAGCCGTGCCATCCGGTCGACGTACTCCTGCGGCGTGCCGAGGCCGTAGATGCAGGACACGGACGCGACCACGACGACGTCGCGGCGGGTGAGCAGCGAGTTCGTCGCGCTGTGGCGCAGCCGCTCCACCTCGTCGTTGATCGAGGAGTCCTTCTCGATGTACGTGTCCGTCTGCGGGATGTACGCCTCGGGCTGGTAGTAGTCGTAGTACGAGACGAAGTACTCGACCGCGTTGTGCGGCAGCAGCTCGCGGAACTCGTTGGCCAGCTGCGCGGCCAGCGTCTTGTTCGGCGCCATCACGAGGGTGGGGCGCTGCACCTGCTCGATGAGCCAGGCGGTGGTCGCGGACTTGCCCGTGCCGGTCGCGCCGAGCAGGACGGTGTCCTTCTCCCCCGCCTTGATGCGCCGGGAGAGGTCGGCGATGGCGGCGGGCTGGTCACCGGCGGGCTGGAACTCGGAGACCACCTCGAACGGGGCCACCGTGCGCTGCAGGTCGGTCGTGGGACGCATGGATCCACCGTATGCCGTGGCACCGACACCGCACCCCGCGCACCTGCCCGGACGCCCCTGTCCGACCCCCGCGCTAGCGTGTGCCCGCCCCGCTCCCGAACCCCGGAGGTCCTCCGTGCCAGCCCCGGCGACGACGCCACCGCTCACCCGCCGCGGCATACCGGTCGACCCGCGCCTGCGCGTGCTCGCCCTCGGCACCTTCGTCAACCGGGCCGGTGCCGGGGCGACCCTGACCACCTTCGCCCTGTACTTCACCCGCGAGGTGGGGCTCGCGCCCGCCCAGGTCGGCCTCGCGCTCTCGATCGCCGCGGTCGTCGGCATGGTGGCGCAGGTGCCCCTGGGCCACCTCGGCGACGTCCGCGGCCCGCGCGAGGTGATGTCGCTGCTCACCGCGGCGTTCGGTGCGGTGGGGCTGCTCTTCCTCGTGGTGCGCGACTTCTGGGCGCTGACGGCGGTCCTCGCCGTCGTCACCGCGCTGCAGAACGGTGGCGGTGCCGTGCGCAACGGCTACATCGGCCGCATCGCCGTCGGCGGCTCCGGGGTCGCCTTCAAGGCGTACCTGCGGGCGGTCACCAACCTGGCCATCTCGCTCGGCGCCGCGCTGGGCGGCATCGCGCTGTGGATCGACCGGCCGTGGGCCTACCTGGCCGTCTTCGCGATCGACGGCGTCACCGGCATCCTCGCCGGCCTGGTCAGCCTGCGCCTCCCCCACTTGCCACCGGCCCCGGCACGCGGAGCCGGGGAGCCGCGGCTCGCGGTGCTGCGGGACACGCCGTACGTCGTCGTGACCCTGTTGACGGGCGTGGTGGCGATGCACTTCGTGGTGATGGAGGTCGGCATCCCGCTGTGGATCAGCCAGCACACCAAGGCCCCGACCGCCATGGTTGCCGCGCTGCTGGTCCTCAACACCGTGGCCGTGACCCTGTTCCAGGTACGCATGACGCGAGGGGTCGACGGAGTGACCGAGTCGGCCCGGGCGATGGTCCACGGCGCCGTCTGGATCGCCCTCGGTTTCGCCGTCATCGCCACGTCGGGCTGGCTGGGACCAGTCGGCGCCGCGGCGGTCCTCGTCGTCGGCGCGGCGGTGCACGTCGTGGGCGAGATGCGCTCCAGCGGTGGCCAGTGGGGCGTGCAGATGGGGCTGGCGCCGCAGGAGCGCCAGGGCCAGTACCAGGGCTTCGCCGGCCTCGGGTTCTCGCTCTCGAACGTCGTCGCCCCGACGCTCATCACGCTCCTGTGCATCGAGTGGGGCTGGCCCGGGTGGCTGGTGCTGGCGGGTCTGGTCCTCGGCGCGGCGCTGGCCCTGCGGCCCGCGACCGCGTGGGCGCAGCGGACGCGCGAGCGCTACGGCGCCCTGACCGCCACGGGCTGAGACGTCGCTGCGGCCTGCATCCCCCCGGCGTTGACTGGCCGGGTGGACCTCGCGACCGTCGGCACCGCCCGCCGCTGGGCCATGCTGGCGGCCAGCACGGCAGCGCAGGCCTCGGGGGCCGTGGCCCTGCACGGGCCCGCCTTCCTCATCCCGGTGCTCCACCGGCGCGGTGGCCTGTCGCTGCCGGCCGCCGGTCTCGTGGCAGCCGCGCCCACCATCGGCGTGATGCTCTCCCTCGTCGCCTGGGGCCTGCTCGTGGACCGTCGCGGCGAACGGCTCGCGCTGCTGTCCGGCCTCGCGGCCGCCGGCGCCTGCTCGGTCGCGGCGGCCTGGGGCTCGGGCGTCGGCTGGTGGGCGGCATGGCTGGTGCTCGCCGGCGCGGCAGCGGGGGCTGCCAACGCGGCCAGCGGCCGTGTGGTGGTCGGCTGGTTCCCGGTGCAGCGACGCGGCCTCGCCATGGGGATCCGGCAGATGGCCCAGCCCCTCGGTGTCGGGATCGCGGCCGTCACGATGGCGCCGCTCGCGGATGCGCACGGCGTCCGGGCAGCCCTCCTCGTGCCCGCGGCCGCGGCCCTCCTGGCACTGGTCGCAGTGGCGGTCGTGGTCCTGGACCCGCCCCGTCCCGCGCGGACGGTGGAGCACACCGCGAGCCCCTACCGCGGTGACCGCACCCTGGCCCGGGTGCACGGCGTCTCGATGCTGCTCGTGGTGCCGCAGTTCCTCGTCTGGACCTTCGGCCTGGCCTGGCTCGTCGACGACCGCGGCTGGTCGGCGGGGTCGGCGGGAGTCCTGGTCGCGGTGACCCAGGTGGCCGGCGCGCTCGGACGCATTGCGGCGGGCGCGTGGTCCGACCGGGTCGGCAGCCGGATGCGGCCGTTGCGCTGGGTCGCCGTCTCCGTCGTCGTGGCCATGCTCGCCCTCGGTGCCACGGCTGCCGCCGGCTGGGCGGTCGCCGCGTTCCTCCTCCTCGTGGCGTCGACCGTGACCGTCGCCGACAACGGGCTCGCCTTCACCGCCGTGGCCGAGCGCGCCGGGCCCTTCTGGTCGGGGCGCGCGCTCGGCATCCAGAACACCGGCCAGTTCCTGGCCGCCTCGCTCGTCCCACCCCTCGCCGGAGCCCTGGTGGAGCAGCTCGGGTATGCCGCCGCCTTCGCAGGTGCCGCGGCGTTCGCCGCCGTCGCACTCCCCCTCGTCCCGGTGCGGTCCGAGGCGCCCCTGCCGGGGACCCGGGTCAGCCGCGCGCCGGCTCCCAGCCGCTGACTCGCACCCACTCCTCGACCCGCGCGTGCACGGCGTCGAACCACGGCTCCTTGGCGTCCGCGTAGGCGTCGACGCCGAGCCCGGCGGCTGCGAGGCGTCGCTTCTCCGCGGCGTACTCCTCGCGCGCCGCGGGATCGGACCGCATCCAGTCGCGGAACGCGAGGGCCCAGCGCCACCCGGGGCTGCCGACCTCGCGGACGTGGACGTGGGCCGGACGCCCGGGGTCGGCGCCGGCGTGGAAGCGCTTCTCCCAGAGCGCGCCGTCCTTGGCGTTGTCGAAGGCCACGGGCCCGGTGCGGGGGAAACCGGCGGCCTGCAGCCGCCGGACGAGGGTGGGGTCGTCGGCGGCCTCCAGCGAGGTGACACCGACCTGCAGGTCGATGACGTCCTTGGCGGGCAGCCCCGGGACTGCGGTGCTGCCGACGTGGTCGGCCGTGACGAGCGCGTCGCCGAACGCGAGTCGGAGCCTTTCCAGGAGCCGCTCGGCCTGGGCGGGCCAGGTCGGGTCGGACGGTACGAGGCGCAGCTCGTCGGGCCGGGCCGCCCGGACGCCCGTCCGCACGTTGTGCTCGAACGGGACCAGCCGGTCGTGCCAGAGCCGGTCGACGTCGGACTCGAGCTCCGCCCGGCTACCGCCGTTGTCCAGCCACACGTCGGCCGCGGCGCGGCGTTCGGCCCCCGACGCCTGGGCCGCGATCCGGCGCCGGGCATCCTCGACGTCCATGCCCCGGGTGTTCACGAGCCGGTCGAGCCGGACCTCCTCGTCGGCGTCGACGACCACGACCAGGTGGTAGCCGGGGCCCATGTGCTTCTCGACGAGCAGGGGGACGTCGTGCACGACCACGGCATCGACCGGTGCCGCCGCGAACAGCTCCCCCGTGCGTCGCGCGATGAGCGGGTGGGTGATGCCCTCGAGGTCGCGGCGAGCCCCGGGGTCCGCGAAGACGATGGCACCGAGGGCAGGCCGGTCGAGGCCGCCGTCGGGGGCCAGGACGCGGTCGCCGAACCGGTCGACGATGCGCGCGAGCCCCTCACTCCCGGCGGCCACGACCTCGCGCGCCAGGACGTCGGCGTCGACGACGACCGCACCCAATGCTGAGAACCGTTGCGCGACAGTGGATTTGCCGGAGCCGATCCCGCCCGTGAGCCCGACCCTCAGCATGCGCCCACCCTAGCCGCCAGCTCGGGGTCGCGGCGGGACGACCGGCACCTCAGTCGGCGAGGCGGGCGGGGAAGCCGCCGGTGGCAATGGGCCCCCAGCGCGTCGGGGTGATGCGCAGGATGGACTTGCCCTGGTCGAGCATCGCCTGCCGGTACTCGTCCCAGTCGGGGTGCTCGCCCGAGATGTTGCGGAAGTACTCCACGAGCGGCTCCACCGAGTCGGGCACGTCGAGCACCTCGCAGTCGCCGTCGACCTGCACCCAGGCGCCGCCGAAGTCGTCGGAGAGGACCATCACGCTCACGTGCGGTCGGTGGCGGGCGTTGGTGGTCTTGGCGCGCTCGGGGTAGGTCGAGATCACGATCCGCCCCCTGTCGTCCACACCCCCGGTGACCGGGGACGCCTGGGGGCGCCCGTCGGAGCGCTCGGTCATGAGCACCATCTGGTGGCGGGGACGGACGAACTCCAGCAGCCCGTCGAGGTCGACCTTCGTGTTCGTGGCGATGGTGCGTGGCATACCGCCATCCAAACACGTCAGCCCACGGTCGCACCCGTCGGCGCCGGGCGGCGTGACACCACGAGGTGCCACCACAGCACGACCAGCACGGCCACGAGGCCGAAGGCGCTGACACCCCGCACCACGGCGACGTACAGCAGCATCAGCGAGCCCCGCGTGGCCGTGGCGACCCAGGCCACGAACCCGACCGCCACCAGCAGCGGCAGCGCGACGGCGAGGACGCTGACGACCCGGGCCTCGCGGGCACTCACCCGGCGGTGCGCCGGGTGGACCGGAGGCACCTCGCCCAGCAGCCGCCGGCACCACCACGCCACGAGGAGCAGCCCCAGGACGCTGGTCGCGTACTGCGCGACGCCGTAGACGGGCCACCCGCCCGGGAGCCCGCGCTCGAGGACCTGCGGCCAGCGGTGCACGGCCCAGCCGTCCGCGTGCGTGAAGGAGTCCCAGAGCAGGTGCGTCAGGCCACCGAGCAGCACGCAGGGCACCGACCACGCCCACTCCTGCTGGTCGAGCCGGTGCGGCACCGGCACGCGCTCCCGGACCGCCCGCGGGGCCAGGTCGCGGAGCACCGGCGCGGCGGCGACCCTCCACAGCGCGGTGAGGACCAGCCCCAGGATCAGGTCGAGGGTGACCAGCCCGCGCAGCGAGTGCGACACGGTGCGGTAGTCCCCGAGGGGCACGAAGTAGAGGACGTCCGGCACCATCGAGCCGACGACCATGGCGGCCGGGACCACCCGCCGCGGCCGCTCCCGTCCCACCACCGGGAGGACGGCGGCCACGTGGGCCGGGGTGAACGGCATACCGGCGAACCTATCCCGATCACCCCCGCACGCCGGCACCTCCCACGCGCACCCCGGGGACGGCACGAGGCCCGGCCCCCTCGCGGGGACCGGGCCTCGTGGTGTCGACCGTGGTGGCACGCAGGTCGCGTGCCGGCCGGGTCAGTTGCCGGTGAGCTTCTCGCGCAGGGCGGCCAGCGCCTCGTCGGAGGCGAGGGTGCCCTCGGAGGACGAGGACGACGACGACCCCGAGTCCGAGCTGCTGCTGCCACCGGAGGAGTAGGACGTCGAGGTCCCGGCGCTCGAGGCGGCCTCGGCGTCGTCCTTGGCGGCCTGCTCGACCTGGGCCTTGTGGGCCTCCCAGCGGGCGTGGGCCTCGGCGTACTGCTTCTCCCACTTCTCGCGCTGGGCCTCGTAGCCCTCGAGCCACTCGTTGGTCTCCGGGTCGAAGCCCTCGGGGTACTTGTAGTTCCCCTGCTCGTCGTACTCGGCGGCCATGCCGTACAGCGTCGGGTCGAACTCGGACACCGGGGCGCTCTCGTCGTTCGCCTGCTTCAGCGACAGCGAGATGCGGCGACGCTCGAGGTCGATGTCGATGACCTTGACGAAGATGTCGGCCCCGACCTGGACGACCTGCTCCGGCAGCTCCACGTGGCGCTCGGCCAGCTCGGAGATGTGGACCAGGCCCTCGATGCCGTCGTCGACGCGCACGAACGCACCGAACGGGACGAGCTTGGTGACCTTGCCCGGGACGACCTGGCCGATCGCGTGGGTCCGGGCGAAGTGCTGCCACGGGTCCTCCTGTGTCGCCTTGAGCGACAGGGAGACACGCTCGCGGTCCATGTCGACGTCGAGGACCTCGACGGTGACCTCCTGGCCCACCTCGACGACCTCGGACGGGTGGTCGATGTGCTTCCAGGACAGCTCGGAGACGTGGACGAGGCCGTCGACCCCGCCGAGGTCCACGAACGCACCGAAGTTGACGATCGAGGACACGACGCCGGAGCGGACCTGCCCCTTCTGGAGCTCCTTGAGGAAGGTCGTGCGGACCTCGGACTGGGTCTGCTCGAGCCAGGCACGGCGCGACAGGACCACGTTGTTGCGGTTCTTGTCGAGCTCGATGATCTTCGCCTCGATCTCCTTGCCGACGTACGGCTGGAGGTCGCGGACGCGACGCATCTCCACGAGGGAGGCGGGGAGGAAGCCGCGCAGGCCGATGTCGAGGATGAGGCCACCCTTGACGACCTCGATGACGGTGCCGGTGACGACGCCGTCCTCCTCCTTGATCTTCTCGATCGTGCCCCAGGCGCGCTCGTACTGGGCGCGCTTCTTGGACAGGATCAGGCGACCCTCCTTGTCCTCCTTCTGGAGGACCAGGGCCTCGACCTCGTCGCCGACGGAGACGACCTCGGACGGGTCGACGTCGTGCTTGATGGACAGCTCACGCGAGGGGATGACGCCCTCGGTCTTGTAGCCGATGTCGAGCAGGACCTCGTCCCGGTCGACCTTGACGATGCGACCCTCGACGATGTCGCCGTCGTTGAAGTCCTTGATGGTCGCGTCGATCGCGGCAAGGAGGTCTTCCTCAGAGCCAATGTCGTTGATGGCGATCTGAGGGGCGGTCTTCTCGACCGTGCTGGCAGTCATGTAGTAGGAACTCCGATGATGGGCAGGAAATAGAAGGTGTGGATGTGCGACCCGCGGGTCGCCCGGCGCCCTGGGGCACGGACACGACGAAGCGAGCACACGGATGTGCTGCTCCACCTTACCGGCGGCGTCCGGCGGGGGTCAAAAACGCGAGGGGTATGCCGGTGAGCGAGTTTGCGCAGGTCAGCCGCCGGGTGGCGGGCCCGGACGAGACCGCGGCGGCCAACCGGTCCTGGTGGGACGCCGAGGCCGGCGAGTACTACGCCGAGCACGGCGCCTTCCTCGGCGACTCCGAGTTCGTCTGGGGACCGGAGGGCTGGCGCGAGTCCGAGCTGGGGCTGCTCGGTCCGCTGGAGGGACGGCGGGTGCTGGAGATCGGTGCCGGCGCCGGGCAGTGCTCCCGGTGGGTCGCAGGTCGCGGCGCCTCCGTCGTCGCGACCGACCTGTCGGCAGGGATGCTCCGCCAGGGGGTCGCCCTCAACCGCCGCGTCGCTCCCCCGGCCCGCCCTGTCCCGCTGCTGCAGTGCGACGCCGTGGCCCTGCCGTTCGGCGAGGGCAGCTTCGACGTGGTGTTCACGGCATACGGCGCGGTGCCCTTCGTCGCGGACACGGCCGCGCTCATGCGCGAGGCGGCGCGCGTCCTGCGGCCGGGGGGCCGCTTCGTCTTCTCGACCACGCACCCGTTCCGGTGGGCGTTCCCGGACGACCCCGGCGAGCACGGGCTGACCCTCACCCAGTCCTACTTCGACCGCACGCCGTACGTCGAGGCCGACTCCGACGGCGAGGCGACCTACGTCGAGCACCACCGCACCGTCGGGGACCGGGTCAGGGAGCTCGTGGCCGCCGGGCTCGCCCTGGTGGACCTGGTCGAGCCCGAGTGGCCGGAGCGAAACACCCAGACCTGGGGCGGGTGGTCGCCCACCCGTGGACGGCTCTTCCCGGGCACGGCGATCTTCGTCTGCGTCCGGGGCTGAGGGCTTCGTCGCATCTGGGCCGGCAACGCCCGAAACGCGCTCAACCTGCAGGTTTGCCCCTCCGGCCCTAGCGTGGTCGCGGTTGCCGCGGAGCCCCCCGACCCCGAGGGAGCGCGTGCCACCGCTCACTCGAGGAGGAGGAGAACCGTGGCGTCAGACGTCGAAACAGGACGCATCACCACCGACATCCCGGCCCGGATGGACCGTCTGCCCTGGGCCCGCTGGCACTGGCTGGTCGTGATCGGGCTCGGCACCGTCTGGATCCTGGACGGCATCGAGGTGACCATCGTCGGCTCGATGTCCGACGCGCTGAAGCCGGAGAACACCGGTCTCGGCCTCAGCAGCTCGGACATCGGCCTCGCCGGCGCCGTGTACGTCGCGGGCGCCTGCCTGGGCGCACTGCTGTTCGGCCAGCTCACGGACCGCTTCGGCCGCAAGAAGCTGTTCCTGCTGACGCTGGGCATCTACACGATCGCCACGGTGGCGACGGCGTTCGCCCCCAACCCGCTGTGGTACTTCGCCGCGCGGTTCGTCACCGGCATGGGCATCGGCGGCGAGTACGCCGCGATCAACTCGGCGATCGACGAGCTCATCCCCAAGGACTACCGCGGCCGTGTCGACGTCGCGATCAACGGCTCCTTCTGGGTCGGCGCGGCCCTGGGGTCCCTGCTGACCATCCCGCTGCTCGACCCGAAGGTCGTCGACCCGGCGATCGGGTGGCGCCTGGCGTTCGGCATCGGCGCCGTCCTGGCCCTGGCCATCCTGCTCGTGCGGCGCAACGTCCCCGAGAGCCCGCGCTGGCTGTTCATCCACGGCCGCGACGAGGAGGGCGAGCAGATCGTCAAGGACATCGAGCGCACCGTCTCGGAGGAGACCGGCGGCTCCCTGCCCGAACCCACCGAGGAGCCCATCACCATCCGGCAGCGCCGGACGATCTCGATCCCGGAGATCGCCAAGACGGTGTTCACCCTCTACCCCAAGCGCACGATCCTGTGCTTCTCGCTGTTCGTCGGGCAGGCGTTCCTCTACAACGCCTTCTTCTTCACCTACGGCGACACCCTCACGACGTTCTTCGGGGTGAAGCAGACGGGGTGGTACCTCGCGGTCTTCGCCGTCAGCAACTTCATGGGCGCCCTGCTCCTGAGCCCCCTGTTCGACCGGATCGGCCGGGTGCGCATGATCACCGGCACGTACATCGTGTCGGGCGTGCTGCTCGGGATCGCTGGCATGATGCTCGGCGGCCTCAACGCGACCACCCTCACGATCTTCGGCGTGGTGACGTTCTTCTTCGCCTCGGCCGGCGCCAGCGCGGCTTACCTCACCGCCAGCGAGGTCTTCCCCCTGGAGACGCGGGCCCTGTGCATCGCGTTCTTCTACGCGATCGGCACGGCGGTCGGCGGCATCAGCGGGCCGCTGCTGTTCGGCAAGCTGATCGACGACGCGTCGAAGTCCAAGGACATCACCGGGCTCGCGTTCGGCTACTTCCTCGGCGCGGCGCTGATGATCGTCGCGGGTCTCGTCGAGGCGTTCCTCGGCGTCAAGGCCGAGGGGCAGTCGCTGGAGAGCATCGCCCAGCCGCTGACGGCCGAGGACGCGGGCGGTTCGGAGCGCGAGCGTGAGGGCAGCGGGCGCACGGTGCCCGGTGCCTCGCCCGCCTGACGGACGCAGCACGCCGCACCACCGGAACACGAAAGGGGCCGACCGGGAGATCCCGGTCGGCCCCTTTCTCGTGCCGGCGCCCCCTGCGGGAGAGCCCGTGGCGCTCAGACCTCGCGGCGCCCGCGGGACTGGCCCCCGAAGGTGAGGAACAGGCCGAGGGCGACCAGCAGCACGCCGACGAGGATGCCGACCAGGGTGAGCGAGCCGTTGACGAAGCCGAGCAGGGCGCCCTTGGAGCCCCAGTCGTCGGCGTTCTTCTTCACGGTGGCGTCGCTGTAGCCGATGGTGCCCTTGGTGGTCGCGAGCTCGGGGTAGCCCTCCGCGACGAGGGACTTGTCCTGCTGCTCCTGGCCCTTGATCAGGACACCGGTGTTGGGCTCGATCCACAGCGTGCGCACGTTGCCGTACATCACCTTGGCGGACACGTCACCGTCGGCCGAGTCGCCGAAGACCGCCTTGGGGACGTCGCGCGTGGCCACCTCCGCCTTGGGGATGGTCTGGCGGAAGACGTAGGTGGTGACGCCCTCGAGCTTCTCCTCGCGGACGTACTCGATCGGCGAGGCCTTGCCGAGGTCGCCGTCCCAGAACTGGTAGGTCTTCTTCTGCACGTCGAACGGGAACTTGAAGAACAGGCCCTGGTGCTGGGTGTCGACCGTCTTGGCCGGGTCGGTGAGGTCCCCTGCCGACTTGAAGTCGCCGCAGCAGTTGGTGGACTCGCCCGTCTTGCGGTTGAAGCTCACGCCCTCGTTGCTGTACGTCAGGTCGGTCCACTTGCCGTCGATCTCGGCCTGGGACTGCACGGTCGTCTGCCAGAACGCGTCCGTGTCCTGCTTGCCGGCCGCCTTGGCCCGACCGGGGATGCCGAGGACCTGCCGGGTGCTGCGCAGATGCGCGTTCTCGAGCTTGTCGAAGACGGCCTTGCCGTCGACCTCGTGGGCGTAGAGGGCCGACATGCCCGTCCCCTCCGAGACCGACGTGGAACGCTGGTCCAGCTTGACCGTGGCCAACCGGTCGTAGAGCACCGGCTTTGCCAGCACCCCCAGCACCAGCAACAGCACACCCACCAGCGTGGCGACACCGCCAAGCACCTTACGCATCCGGCTCTCTCTCCTTTGAAATGAGGTGAGCGGACCCTACCAGCGGGTAGCCTGCGCGCGAGGGACATCGTTCGAAGAGGAGCACATGCGTCGCTGGACCCCCGGCTCGCGCGCGTTCACCGCGCGACTGTCGGCGATCTCGATCGGCATCGCCGTGGTCCTCGGGATCGCCGTCGCCCGCGGGTCGTGGTTCGCCGACGACCTCGACCTCCTGGTCTACGGAAACCGCGGCTTCTCCCCCGCCGTGCTCTTCGCACCCGCGAACGACCACGTCGTCCCGGGCCTGCGGTTCGTGTACGCGGTCTTCGCCGAGTTCGGGAACTTCAGCTACGGGTTCACGGTCGTCTGGCGGTGTGTCGTCCTGGCGCTCAACATCTTCCTGGCCGGCAGCCTGCTCTACCGGCTGGTCGGGAACAGTGTGTGGGCGCTCCTCGGGGCTGCCTGGTACGGCCTGTCGCCCCTCATGCTCCAGGCGTTCGCACAGCTGTCGGCCGGTGTGAACGACGTCCACGCCCAGCTCTTCTGCCTGGTCCTGCTCCACGCCGCAGTGGACTGGTTCGGGGCCCACCGGCGACGGGCGCTGCTCGTGGGACCGGTGGCGCTGGCCCTGGTGCTCTCGTTCTGGCTCAAGGCCGGCCTCGTCCTCACCACCGCCCTCGCCCTCGGTTGGGTCGTCAGCCGCGTCGGCCTGCGTCGCCGCCTGCTGGACAGCGTGCTGTGGGGCGTGACCATGCTGGGGCCGGTCGTGGCGTATGCCGCGGTCATCCTCCCCCGTCGGCGCGCGGGCACCGCCCGGTGGCCGGGATGGGACGTGGAGGGGCGGCTGCTGTTCGACTCCGTGCGCGAGTCGGCACTCATGCCGTTCGTCGGTGGCCCGTGGCGGTGGACGGACACGCCACCCTACGGTTTCGCGGACCCGCCCCTGGTGGCCCAGGTGGTGGGCGCCGCCGTCTGTGCGTTCCTGGTCGTCCTCGCCGCCCGCCGCCACCCGCGCGTGCTGCTGCTGTGGGTGTCCGCCGTGATCTTCGTCGTCGTGACCGTGGTGCTGGTCTCCGTCGGCCGGTACTTCCAGTTCGGGTCCAGCCTCACCCGGCACTACCACTACTGGTCCGACCTGGGTCTCCCGCTGCTGCTGGCCACAGTCCTCACCCTGGAGCGGGTGCTTCCGTGGCCGGTCGACCCGCTGCGCCGCATGTCCGCCGCAGGCGTCCGCGCCATGCTGCGGCGGCGGCCGATGGTGGGCGTGCTGGTCGCGGCCTGGTTCGTGGGGGCGGCAGTGTCGCACGTCGCCTTCGACGCCATGTGGGGCCGCAACCCCGCACCGGCCTACTTCGCCACGATGCGAGCCGAGGTCGAACGGGCAGGGAGTCCTCCCAACGTCTGGGACACACCCGTGCCCACCACCATCGCGCCGTTCATCAACGAGCACCGCCGGCTCGGGGAGATCCTGGCGGTGGCCCACATCGACGTGCGGTTCCAGCAGCCCGACAGCGAGCCCAGGATCTTCGACGACCAAGGACGCCTGCGGACCGCCGACTTCAGGGTGTGGGCGCGGGGCGAGGTCCCCCCGGACTGCCGACTCCGACTCGAGGGCGCCGGGTCTGTCTCGGTGCCACTCGACCACCCCCTGCCCGACGCGAACTGGTACGTCCGCATGGCCTACCTCGCCAACCCGGACGCGCGGGTGCGGGTCGAGCTCGTCGACCGTCGGACGGACACCACCTCGGTCCTCACCTCCCACACACGGGCGTGGCCGTCGGGGCTGCTCACGGCATACCTCAACGACCCCCTCGCCGTCGTGGGCAAGCCCGCCACCGAGCTCCGGCTGACCTCCGTCGACCCCAGCACCTCGCTGTGCGTGGGTACGACCGAGGTCGGACTGGTGGTGCCGGCCGGATGACCACGGCGACCTTGAGGGACCGGTTCCCCGCGCTCGACGGCCTGCGGGCCGTGGGCGCGCTGGCGGTCCTGACGACGCACGTCGGCTTCTCGAGCGGAGCCTCCCTCCACGAGTCCTGGGGAGGGTTCCTCGCCCGGATGGACATCGGTGTGGCCCTCTTCTTCGTCGTCTCCGGCTTCCTGCTGTACCGCCCCCACGTCGTGGCACGGCTCGTGGGTGTCGCGCCACCGCCGACCCGGCCGTACCTCTGGCACCGCTTCCTGCGAATCGTGCCGGCCCTGTGGATCGCCGTGCTGCTGGCCGCCCTCACCCTGCCCCACACCGCGGACGTGGGCGTGGGGCGCTACGTGCGGCACGCGCTGCTCGTGCAGGTCTACGTGCCGGACCAGCAGGTGGCCGGGCTCACCCAGCTGTGGAGCCTGGCCACCGAGGGCGCCTTCTACCTCGCGCTGCCCCTGCTGGCGGCGGCTCTCACCAGGCTCCCGGGCCGCTCGCGCAGGTGGGTCGGCCTGGCCGTGCTCAGCCTGGCCCCGACCGTGGTCGTGGGACCGGCGTGGATGGCGTGGGTCACCGCGGAGGGGCGCAGCCTGTGGGGGCTGTGGCTTCCCGGGTACATCGGTTGGTTCGGGCTCGGCATGCTGCTCGCCCTCTGGAGCTCCGCGCGGTCGGCCGGGCTCGTGCGGACACCGCGGCTCGTGGCGCTGGCCCAGCACCCCTGGACCTGCTGGTCGCTCGCCCTGGCGGGATACACCGTGCTCACCACTCCCGTGGCGGGGCCGCTCGGCCTCACCGCCACCACACCGGGCGCGGCGTTCACCAAGAGCCTCGCCTACGGGCTGGTGGCCGCCCTGGTCGTCCTGCCGACCGTGTCGGGCAACCGCCGTCGTGACGAGCCGTCCGCCGTCCGGACCCTCGGCACCGGCCCGTGGGCCTGGGCCGGGGGCATCTCCTACGGCGTCTTCCTGTACCACGTCACGGTCCTCGGCTGGGTCGAGCGCGCCATCGGCCACCGGCCGTTCGGCGGGGACTTCGCCCTCCTGTGGGTGGGCACCGTCACCGTGACGACGCTGCTGGCCTGGGCCAGCTACCGCCTCGTCGAGCGCCCGGTGATGAGGCGGGGACGGCACAACCGGACCTACGACGTGCGCCGGGGCTCCTCGCTCGAGGAGCTCCCCGTCGACCGGATCGCCTCGGGCGACGCCGGCCAGGACCCCACCACGGCCACGGCGACGGCGCACAGCACCAGCAGCTGAGCGGTCACCGAGTCGGTGGCGGCAGCTCCCGAGGACCACGGGCGGGCAGCGACCAGCGCCCCCGAGCCGAGCACGGCGAGCGCAGCGAGGGCGGGACGCAACCGCGGCGCTCGCATGCGCGAGGCGGCGGCCGCCACGACGACACCCACCGCCGTCGCTGCCACGCCGAACCACCCCGCGACCAGCACGAGCGCGCCCAGCGTCAGCGCGACGGAGGCCGCGAAGCCGAGCCGCGCTGGGAGCATCGGCGGGGTGCCGCGGGCGCCACGGGCGCCGCGGCGAGCCGTCCTCGCGGTCACCAGCAGCAGCAGCGCCAGCGCGGCCAGGGCGAGGAGCCCGGTCGTCAGGGCCACGCGGTAGGGGGTGTCCGCCGCGAAGACGGCGTGCACCGTGATCGGCCCACCGGCTGGCAGCACCCATCCCTGCTGCCACCCGTCGACCCTCACCGCGGTCAACGGTCGGCCGGCCTCGTCCGAGGCGGTCCAGCCCGCGTTGTAGTTCTGTGGGAGTGTCACCAGTCCCTTGGTGGACCGTGCGGGCACCGTCATCGTCAGGTGCGCGGCATCGGGCCGGACCAGGCCGACGGGGACGGATGCGGCGGGACGCCCCAGGAACACGGACCGGTCCACGAGCTGCACCTCCAGCGCGGTGAGCTGGGCGGTGGCGCGGACCTCCACCCCGTGCCTGCCCTGTCCGAGCTCCAGGCGACCCTCGTCGAGCCCACAGGGGGTGAGCTCGAGCGCGGTGCGGTCGACGACGGCACCGACGGTCGTGGTGAGCGCGGTCAGGACCTCGTGGTCGTCCACCCTGATGGTGGGCGCGAACCCACAGGGTAGGGACACCAGGCGGTCGCGGGTCACGGGGCGGCGCAGGTCGTCGGCCCCCAGGACGCGGACCTCGCTGACGCCGACCGGGCGCTGGGTCCGGAAGCCCGAGACCGCGTCCACGTCCACCAGTGGCCTCTCCTCCACGAAGGTGAGGGTGACGACCCTGGCCCTGGCCGGCGAGACGTCGACCCGGCCCTGGGTGTCGACGACCGCGCGCCGCGTCGGCCCAGAGTCCAGCCTCACCTCGACGACCTGGGGCCTGGAGGCGGCGAGGTAGGGGTCGGACAGCAGCTGGAGCCCGGAGACCCTCCGGGCGCGCGGCAGGGTGAGGACGAGGGTGGGAGACCGGTCAGTGGGGGCTGCGACCCACCCCGTCCCGAGGTCGCGGTCGACGACGGCGTCGGGGCGTCCCTCCGGGGCGGAGACGTCCCGCGAGCTCGCCGTGGCTCGGATCGAGTCCGGCACCTCGAGCAGCTTCTCCAGCGCCGCCCCGTCCCGAGCCCTCGCCTGGGCCGACACGGAGTAGGTGCGCGTGGCTCCCAGGTCGACCGTGCGGGACAGGACAGTCGGCTCCTCGTCGGCGACCTCGAAGCGCTCGGAGCACAGGGGACGCTCCCCCTGGTGCAGGCAGCCCGAACGACCGGGCTGCTCGTCCCGCACGACGACGGCCGCGGGGTCCGGCTCCCCCGGTTCCGACGGCACGCGTACGACCGGGGTGGCCGTGAGCCCGGGCAGCTCGACCTCCGAGATCGAGAACCCGTTGGGTCTTCCGGTCCCCTCGACAGCGACGAGGCGCAGCCTGAGGCGTTCGGTGAGGCCGGGTGGGGCGATGACGACCTCCGGACGACCGTCTCCCGTGACCACGGCGGTGCTGCGACCCCGGTCCGTCTCCACCTCGACCTGGCTGGGTCGGCTGGTCACGGGTGAGGCTGTGCTGAAGCGCACCCGAAGCCCCTCCAGCGAGCGCGGCCGTCCGAAGTCGATCTCGAGCCACTCCCCGACCGCCGAGAGGTAGCGGCCCGAGACCCAGCGCGTCGTGGGGTCTCCGTCGACCGCTGCCGCGGGAGAGCTCCCCGGCCCGAGGCGGATGGTGGCCCCCGCGTCGGAGGCGGACGAGGACGCGGTCACCCCACCGATGCCCGACCACGTGAGGACGCTGCGGGCCGCCTCGGGGTCGGAGTCGTAACCCAGGGCCTTGCGGTCCAGACGTCCCGGGTCCTGGGCCGTGAGGGTGCTGGAGGTGTTGTCCGTCGGTGACCCGAAGTAGGTCTCGCGGCGTCGCGTCCCGTCGGTTGTGATCTGCCGGTGCGGTGGCACCAGCCCCCGCGCCGCCGCGGCATCCGTGCCGAGCAGGCCGGCGCTGCCCCTCCCTGCGACAGAGGTGAGCTCGCCCAGGTTCTCCGGACCGGCAGTGGCCGTGTACAGGGCGTCGGCGGGGACGAAACGGGAGCCCTGGGCCGGGACCTCGTAGACCTCGAGGCTGGGGAAGGGCAACAGGGTCCGCTCGTTGAGCGTCAGGTCCGGGGTGTCGACCGCGCTCTGCACTGTTGGCCCGAACTCGGCCACGCGTGTCAGCGATGCGCGCTCCAGCGCCTGGTGCACGGCCAGCGGTGGGCTGCCCTGCGCGGCAACCGTGAGGTCGTTGCGGACCAGCACGTACCGGACCCCCAGCGAGGACAGGAGGGAGACGAGTCGGGCGTCGCCCCGGCCCTCGCCCAGCCGCCGCTCGACCTCGTCGAGGACTCGGGTCGCCCCGGCGGACCCCAGCGGCACGGCGTCGCGCACCACGAACGCCCGGCGCGCGAGGGCCTGGAGCGGCTCGTCCTTGGGCGACCCCCAGAGCAGGTCGGCGAAGGAGGCGGCCGGCTCGACCAGCACCGAGCCGTCGTCAGCCTG
Organism: Phycicoccus sp. M110.8; assembly: GCF_032464895.1. Taxonomy (NCBI): domain Bacteria; kingdom Bacillati; phylum Actinomycetota; class Actinomycetes; order Micrococcales; family Intrasporangiaceae; genus Phycicoccus; species Phycicoccus sp. M110.8. The sequence goes on along the minus strand of NZ_JAWDIC010000005.1, from coordinate 149,327 downwards.
CCGGTCCAGCCATTGGGCCGCTTCGTGCCAGTAGCCCGGCACCTCGACGTAGGCGCCTCCGCGGGGCAGCTCTGCGGCCACCGCGGGAGCGGTGGCGGTGACGACCAGGGCCACGCCGAGCACCGGCGCCAGCCACCGAGGGAGGGTGCGCAGGGGCAGCCGTCCGGCAGTGCGCGCCAGCACCCCGAGCGCGTGCACCAGCCCGAGGACGAGCGGCAGCCGCAGCACGAGCTCGAACTTGTGGGTGTTGCGCAGGGGGGCGAGTGGGCCGTCGAGCAGCCCGCGGACCTGCTCCGCGAACGGCGAGTGCGCCGCGCCGGCATACCCCGCGGTGAGCAGGATGACGCCGACCAGGGCCGCGGCGAGCAGGAAGGTGCGCTCCGGCATGTCCCGGCGGGCGAGGCCGCCCAGGCCGGCGGCGCACACGGCCGCCGATGCCAGGATGAGCGGCGGCGTGGTCACCAGGAGCCACCCGGCGGGCCAGCTCGGGCCTCCCGGACCGCTGAGGAAGTTGAGCCAGGCCGAGGTGCCCTGGCTGGCGTTGACGACGCTTGCCAGACCGGTGGTCACTCGCGAGTCCTCGATCCAGTCGAGGAACGGCGGGCTGTAGCGGCCGAGCAGGACGAGGGGCGCCATCCACCAGAAGCAGGCCGCCACCACCGAGGCGAGCCACACCCCCGCGGGAAGCAGGACCTGCCTCGTCCGAGCCCGCGTCAGGAACCACAGCCCGGGCAGCACCAGCGCCGCACCCGAGGCGACGGCGTTGACCCCGCCGAGGCAGAACACCGCGGCCACCGATCGCGAGATCCGCCACGTCCACGACCTCGGCGAGCGCTCGACCAGCGGCGCCAGCACCCAGGGTGCGACCGCGAGCGGCCACACCTCGACGGAGGTGACCGCCACCTCGCTCATCATGCGGGGACTCAGCGCGAAGAGGACCGCGCCGACGAGGCGCAGCCAGGGGGTGCCCAGCCGCAGGGCCCCCGTGAGGCGCCAGAAGCCGAGCAGGCCCACGGCGAGGATGGTGGTCCACCAGAGGCGCTGCACCACCCAGGCCGGCAACCCGGCCTCGAGCAGGACGAGGTGGAACGGCCCCGCGGGGAAGAGGTACCCGTAGGCCTGGTTCTGCAGCTGCCCGAGGGCGCCCTGCGGGTCCCAGACGTGCAGCGCCCGCGCGAGGAACCCGGCCGGGTTCGCCGTGAGGTCGAGCTTGGTGTCGGGGACGACGAGCCCCGGCGCCTGGCGGAAACAGAGGCCGCCCAGCAGGACGACCACGGCCAGCAGCCGGACGCGCCAGATGAAGTCGGAACCCTCTTCGGGGCTCCGGGCGGGCTCGTGCGTCACCGCTTCTCGACCACGATCACGACGTTCCAGCTGACCACCTCGCGCAGCCCGGGCACCCGGACCACCCATCGCGCCCACCACGGGTGGTAGCGCGGCATCACCTCGACGACGCGCAGCTCCCCGCGGGCCGCGGCGTCGCGCGTCCACCGGAGCATGCGCCCCGCGGAGCAGGCGAACAGGGAGCGCCCGAAGTCGTTCTTGGGACGGTGACCATGCTTCGCGGCATACCGGTCGGCGGCTCGGCGGCCACCGAGGTAGTGCCACGGCGCCGTCTCGTGGCCGCCCCACGGCGAGAGCCACGGAGTCCACGACAGCACGACGAGGCCACCAGGCCGGGTGACGCGCAGCATCTCCTCCGCCATGGCCTCGGGGTCCGGGACGTGCTCGAGCACGTTGCTCGAGTAGGCGACCGTCACGGCGTCGGACGCGATCGGCAGCTGCAGCCCCGACCCGCGGACGGCGTTCGCGCCCACGTGCCCCCGGGCGGTCAGCTCCCCGACGTCGGGCTCCACCCCGGCGTACGAGGCTCCGGCCCGGGCGAACGCGTCGGCGAAGTAGCCCGGGCCTCCCCCGATGTCGAGGACCTTCGCCCCGTCCAGCGGCGCCCAGCGCAGCACCTCGGCGACCGAGTCACGGGCGAGGGTGGAGTAGAACCGGTCCGGGTCGGTCTGCTCGACGAGGAAGGCGCGGAACAGGGCCACCGACCGTCGCAGCGACCCCCGCGGCAGCTCCGACACCGCTGCCTTCTCGCCCGACTCGACCACGCGCAGAACCCTAGTGCCGCTACGGTTACCCATCGGTCACTTTGGGCCACACCCGACGTTGTGAGGATCTGCACAGGTGCGAATCGCCTTGCTGAGCTGGCGTGACTTCACGCACCCCGAGGGCGGCGGCGCGGAGCACTACCTCGAGACGGTCGGCGCCGAGCTGGCGGCGCGCGGGCACGACGTCGTCATGTACTGCGCCGCCCACGGCGACGCCCCCGCCACCGAGGTGCGCGGGCGCCTCACCCTGCGCCGCCAGGGCGGCCGCCTGAGCGTGTATGCCGCGTGCGTGCGGGCCCTGCGCCGCGACGAGCGCGAGCACGGTCCGTACGACGTCGTGGTCGACACCCAGAACGGCATCCCCTTCTTCTCCCCGCTCGGCACCCGGACCCCGGTCGTCGTCCTGGTGCACCACGTGCACCGCGAGCAGTGGCCGGTCGTGTTCTCGCCGTGGGTGGCCCGGGTGGGGTGGGCCATCGAGTCCCGGCTGGCCCCGCTCCTCTACCGCCGGAACCAGTACGTCGCCGTGTCGGGCCGCACCCGGGACGAGCTCGTCGGGTTGGGGGTCGAGGCCGGCCACGTGGCCGTCATCCACAACGGGACGGACTCGCCCCGAGCGCTCGACGTGCCGCGGGCGGACACCCCGACGCTGGTCGTCCTGGGCCGACTCGTCCCCCACAAGCGGGTGGAGCAGGCCATCGACGTCCTCGCCCGCCTCCGCCCCACGCACCCGGGCCTGCAGCTGCGAGTGATCGGGCACGGCTGGTGGCACGACAACATCGCCGCCCACGCGGAGGCGTCGGGCGTGGCCGACGACGTGCACCTCCTCGGCTTCGTCGACGAGGGGACCAAGCACGCCGAGCTGGCGGCGTCCTGGGTCGCGCTCGCACCGAGCGTCAAGGAGGGCTGGGGCCTGTGCGTCGTCGAGGCCGCGAGCCACGGCGTGCCGACCGTCGCGTACCGGGACGCCGGTGGCCTGTCGGAGTCGATCGTGGACCGCCAGACGGGCGTCCTGGTCGGCGACGCCGACGAGCTGACCCACGAGGTGGCGATGCTGCTGGCCGACCACGAACGCCGGGAGGAGATGGGCCGTCACGCCCGCGAGTACGCCCAGCAGTTCACCTGGACGAGCACCGCTGAGCACTGGGAGCGCCTGCTCACCGAGGTGGCACAGCGAAGGGCGCCGGTCGCGATGACCGACGCCCGTTCGCGGACCAGGACTGGCTGATCAGCCGCCGTAGGGGATGAGGGTGCTCGGGTCGACCGGGTTCTGGCGGCCGTTCTGCACGGCGACGCTGTCCTGCGGACCCTGGGTGCTCACCACGGTGACGACGGCTGCCGTCGCGGCGCCTCCGCCGATGACGATGCTGAGCAGCGTGACGGCAAGGGCGGACGAGATCTCGCCACGCTCGGTGCGACGCAGAAGCTTCATGGGTGCAGGGCCCTCCAGGGTCGTTGTTGCGCCAGATGTTACCGACTGGTTGCCCTCGGGGTGCAACTTCGCCGCAACTGGCCCTCAGCGTGTCACGGCCCACACGGCGAAGTGCGGCGTCTCCCGTTCGACGACGACGCCCTCTCCCCGCGCTGGAACCCGTCCTGGCGTGGCCTTCCAGACCAGCACCGCCGAGACGCCGGCACTGCGGAGCGCCGCAGCGTCGAGCGTGTCGGACCCGCCCAGAGCGGCGAGGGCGGGTGGGTCGTCGTCGACGACCACCGTCGCACCGTCCCGCACGACGGTGAGCTGGCGCGAGCCGACGACGTCTGCCGGGACGGCGCGCGAGGTCGAGTCCAGGAAGGGGTCGGCTCCGGCCCACGTCACCCTCCGGAACGGCTGCCACGGCAGGACGAGCAGCGCACCGTCGCCGGCAGCACGCGACGCGGCGTCGACCGCCGGCTGCCAGTCCGCCGGCACTGTCACGGGCCGGTAGGCGGCGCGGACGTCCCGGGGCAGGTCAGGCACGGACAGGAGCGCGACGCTCGCCAGCGCGATCGCGGCCGCAGCACGGCGGATGCCGGGCACCCGCTGCTCGCCCGTGTCGCCCGACGGCGAGCTCCCCTTTCGGGCGACGAGGGAGGCCAGCAGCACGGCGGCCGCGAGGGTGGTCGGCGCCAGCCACCGGTGGGTGTCCCGACCGATGGCCACACCCGGCACCGCCTGCAGCGCGGCGAGGAGGTCCAGCCCCGGCCCCGCGGAGACGGCCCACGCCACGAGGACCGGCACCAGCCAGGCGGCCGCCACCAGCCGCCCCAGGCGTCGGTCTCGCAAGGTCACGCGCGCCAGCCCCGCAGCCGCGAGCAGCACGAGGACCAGGCCGGCCACCACGGCCACGGCCGTCCCCCTCGACGCCGGCCGGGCCGCCGGCGCCCAGATCCCGCCCAGCGTCAGGAGCGAGCCGAACGTCCCCAGGGGCGTGTCCGCGCCGGCCGCGAAGGCCCGGGCGCCGTCGGGATCCGCCGCGCCCTGCCGGTGGACGACCGCGGCGAGCAGCCACGGCAGGCACCAGGCGACGGCCAGCGACCCCACCGTCACCAGCCACCGGACGTTGCGCCGGTGCCCGGTCAGCAGCGACACCACCACCGCGACGACGGCCGCGGTCAGGCCACCCCAGGGGGTGAGTGCCGCGGGGAGCGCCGCGACCAGCAGGGCAGCGGCCGCGCGCCAGCCGGAGAGCCGGGAACGGACCGCGACGACCACCCACGGCAGCATCGAGTAGGCCAGCAGCGTCGGCGGCTGCCCGACCAGCAGGCGCTCGGCCACGAACGGGTTCCACCCGGCCGCCACCGCAGCGACCACCATGCTGGCCGGTCCCCACCGCCGCACCAGCACGCCCGCGCCCAGGCTCGCCAGGAACACGGCCCCCACCAGCATGAGCTGCTGCTGCACGCCCACCGGCAGCACGGTCGCGAGGGCCGTGGTCACGGCGTCGAGTGGTACGGCTCGCGGCGCCGACCCCCCGCCCCAGGTGGCGTCGCTCCACCGGGGGCGCGGCACCCCCACGAAGTCGCGGTAGAGGAGCACCCCCGGCCCGAGCGAGCCACCCGTCACCGCCAGGGCGACGGCGGCGGAGGCCGCCGCGGTCAGCGCGACGTCGCGTCGGACCGACCGCCGCTCCGCCGGCCCGCGGTCGGCGCGCGCCGGCAGGCCCCTGCTGCCCACCGAGGACTCAGTGCGCGGCGTCGTGCCAGGAGCGGCCGACCCCGACGCTGACGTCGAGCGCCACGTCCATCTCGACCGCATGCCCCATCTCGCGGCGCACCAGGGCCTCGACGTCGTCGCGCTCCCCCGGCGCGATCTCGAGGACGAGCTCGTCGTGCACCTGGAGCAGCTGGCGCGACTTCGCCCCGGCCTCGGCCAGCGCGCGGTCCACGCGGAGCATGGCGACCTTGATGATGTCGGCGGCCGAGCCCTGGATCGGCGCGTTGAGCGCCATCCGCTCGGCCATCTCGCGACGCTGGCGGTTGTCGCTCGTGAGGTCGGGCAGGTAGCGGCGACGACCCAGCATGGTCTGGGTGTAGCCGGTCGCCCGGGCCTCGGCCACCACGTCGCGCAGGTAGTCGCGCACCCCGCCGAACCGGGCGAAGTACTCGTCCATGAGGCCCTGGGCCTCGCCGGTCGAGATCGTCAGCTGCTTGCTCAGCCCGAACGCCGACAGGCCGTACGCGAGGCCGTAGGACATCGCCTTGACCTTCGAGCGCATCTCGAGGGTGACGTCCTGCGGCTCGACCGAGAACACCCGCGACCCGACGAACCGGTGCAGGTCCTCGCCGGTGCGGAACGCCTCGATCAGGCCCTCGTCACCGGAGAGGTGCGCCATGATCCGCATCTCGATCTGGCTGTAGTCGGCCGACATCAGCGACTCGTACCCGTCGCCGACCACGAACACCTCGCGGATCCGGCGGCCCTCCTCCGTGCGGATCGGGATGTTCTGCAGGTTCGGGTCGGTCGAGGACAGCCGGCCGGTCGCCGCGATGGTCTGCTGGTAGGTCGTGTGGATGCGCCCGTCCTCGGCGACCGACTTGAGCAGCCCCTCGACGGTGACCCGCAGCCGCGAGGCGTCGCGGTGGCGCAGCAGCGCCTCGAGGAACGGGTGCTCGGTCTTGGCGTACAGGTCGGTCAGCGCGTCGGCGTCGGTCGTGTACCCGGTCTTGGTGCGCCGCGTCTTCGGCAGGCCGAGCGTCTCGAACAGGACGACCTGGAGCTGCTTGGGCGACCCGAGGTTGATCTGGTCGCCGCCGATCGCGTCGTAGGCGTCCTGCTGTGCCTCGCGCACCTTCGCGGCGAAGTCGGCCTCGAGGCCGGTCATGGTGTCGACGTCGGCGGCGATGCCGGTGCGCTCCATGCCCGCGAGCACCCGCTCGAGCGGCAGCTCGACGTCCTGCTGGAGGGAGGCACCTCCCGTGGCGTCCAGCTGCTCCGAGAGCGCCGCCGCCAGGTCGAGCACGGCCCGGGCGCGGACCATGGCGTCCTGCGCACCGCCGAGGTGCTCGTCGCCGAAGTCGAGCAGCCCCTGGCCGGTGGACTCGGTCTCGGCCCGCAGCTCGCGGCCGAGGTGGCGCAGCACGAGGTCGGCCAGGTCGTACGACCGCTGGTCGGGCCGCACCAGGTAGGCGGCCAGCGCGGTGTCGGTGGCGACGCCGTGCAGGTCCCAGCCCCGCGCGTACAGCGCGAGCATCGGCCCCTTGGCGTCGTGCAGCACCTTGGGCCGCTCTGGGTCGGCCAGCCAGGCGCCGACCGCCGCCTCCCCCTCGGGGTCCAGGGTGGTGAGGTCGAGGTATGCCGCGGCGTCGCCCTCGGTGGCCAGGGCCAGGGCCGTGGCGTCGCCCGTCCCCCGGCCCCAGTGGCCGACGAGGTGCACGCCCACGCGGGCTCCGGGCGCGGCATACGTCGTGAGCCACCCGGCAACCTCCTCGGGTGCCAGCACGGCGCCCTCGAGGTCGAACCCGTGGTCGGCCTCCTCCTGCGGCGCCTCGAGGTACTCGAAGAGGCGGTCGCGCAGGACGCGGAACTCGAGGCTGTCGAAGACGGTGTGGATGAGCTCGCGGTCCCAGTTGCGGCGCTCGAGCTCGTCGATGCTGACGGGCAGCGGCAGGTCGCGGACGAGCTGGTTGAGGCGCCGGTTGCGCAGCACGTCGTTGAGGTGCTCGCGCAGCGACTCCCCCGCCTTGCCCTTGATCTCGTCGGCGTGCGCCACGACACCCTGGAGGTCGCCGTAGAGGCCGAGCCACTTCGCGGCGGTCTTGGGCCCGACACCGGGGACGCCGGGCAGGTTGTCGCTGGACTCGCCGACGAGGGCCGCGAGGTCGCTGTAGCGCTCGGGCGAGACGAGGTACTTCTCCTCGACCTTGGCGGGGTCCATCCGCCACACCTCGGAGACGCCGCGCACGGGGTAGAGGAGGGTGACCTTGTCGGTGACGAGCTGGAAGGCGTCGCGGTCGCCGGTGCAGATGACGACGTCCATGCCCTGTTCGGTGGCCTGGGTGGTCAGGGTGGCGATGACGTCGTCGGCCTCGTAGCCGTCGACCTCGACCCAGCGGATCTTGAGCGCGTCGAGGATCTCGCGGACGAGCGGGATCTGGCCGGAGAACTCGCTCGGGGTGGCCGACCGGGTGGCCTTGTAGTCGGCGTACTCCTCGCTGCGGAACGTCTGGCGCGAGACGTCGAAGGCGACGGCGACGTGTGTCGGCTGCTCGTCGCGCAGGACGTTGATGAGCATCGAGGTGAAGCCGTAGACGGCGTTGGTGTGCTGGCCGGTGCTCGTGGAGAAGTTCTCCGCGGGCAGCGCGAAGAACGCGCGGTAGGCGAGCGAATGACCGTCGAGGAGAAGCAGGCGACTCACACGTGGCAGCCTAGGGCCCGTGACCGACACGACGAACCACGAGGCCTTCCTCGAGGCCCTCGAGACGATGAACCCGAACTCGCTCATGAAGCGGATGGAGATCGAGATCCTCGAGGCCTCCCCCGAGCGGGTCGTCGCCCGCATGCCGGTCGAGGGCAACACCCAGCCCTACGGCCTGCTGCACGGCGGGGCGTCGGTGGTGCTGGCGGAGACCCTCGGCTCGATCGGGTCGGCGCTGCACGCCGGGCCGGAGCGGATCGCGGTCGGCCTGGACATCAACGCCACGCACCACCGCGCCGCGCGGTCCGGCTTCGTCACCGGGACCGCGACCGCGCTCTCCCTCGGCAGCACGCTGGCGTCGTACGAGATCGTCGTGACCGACGACCACGACCACCGCGTGTGCACCTGCCGCATCACCTGCCTGCTGCGCGACGCCCCTCCCGGCGCGCCCCGCCCCGGCGCCTGACGCGCGCCCGGCGCCTGACGCCCGCCCGGCACCCGACGCCGGAGCCGCGGGATTCAACAGAGTGTTGAATCCCGTTGTCCTGCAACGCCAAACGCTGTCCGAATTGAGGGCAATGTCTTGACGTGTCCGGTTGGCCCGAGGATGGTGTTCTGACATGCGGAAGGTCTCTTCCGCACACCGGAACGACCGAAGGGCACGACATGACGCAGCCACGCAGTGACACCCCCCGGCGGCTCCAACCCGGGAGCGCGGGACGCCTCGTCCTGGCGGCCCTGCCCTGGGTCGGGATGCTCGTGCTCGCGCCGGCGGCGAACCGGGTCGAGCCGTTCGTGCTCGGGCTGCCGTTCCTGCTCTTCTGGATCGTGCTCTGGGTGGCCCTCACCGCCGTCTGCATGTCGGTCGTCTACCTCACCGACCCGCGCAACCGGGCGGAGGAGCTCCGGTGAACGCCGCCCTGCCGGTCCTCGGCCTGTTCCTCCTCGTCGCGCTCGGCCTGGGGCTGTGGTCCCGCCGGGGCAAGGAGATGAGCCTCGAGCAGTGGTCCGTCGGCGGCCGCGGCTTCGGCTCGATCTTCGTCTTCCTGCTCCTCGCCGGTGAGATCTACACGACCTTCACCTTCCTGGGCGCCAGCGGCTACGCGTACAGCCACGGCGGGGCCAGCTTCTACATCCTCTGCTACGGCGCCCTGGCCTACGTGCTCTCGTACTGGCTCGCCCCGGCGATCTGGCGCTACGCCAAGAAGGAGCGCCTGCTCAGCCAGCCCGACTGGTTCGTCCGCAAGTACCGCAGCCGCAACCTCGGGCTCATCGTGGCGGTCATCGGGATCATCGCGATGATCCCCTACCTCGAGCTGCAGCTCACGGGCCTCGGCATCATCGTCGAGGAGACCTCCTACGGGTCGATCAACCGCACCGCCGCCATCTGGATCGGCGGCGTCGTCCTCGCCGTCTACGTCGCGATCTCCGGCATCCACTCGGCGGCGTGGAACGCCGTGATCAAGGACATCATGGTGCTGGCCGTGGTCGTGGGGATCGGCACGTACCTGCCGTACCACTACTTCGGCGGCATCCCCCAGATGTTCCAGCGGGTGCAGGCGCACCAGGCGGACTTCCTCAGCCTGCACGACCCCGCCCACGACACCGGTTGGTTCATCACGTCGATCCTGCTGTCGACCCTCGGCTTCTTCATGTGGCCCCACTACTTCGGGGCCATCTACTCCTCCAAGGACGAGAAGACCTTCCGCCGCAACGCCTCGTTCCTGCCGCTGTACCAGCTGGTCCTGCTCTTCGTCTTCTTCACCGGCCTGGCCGCGGTGCTCGTCGTCCCCGGCCTCAAGAACGGCGACCTGTCGCTGCTCGCCGTCACCCGGGACGCCTTCCCGCCCGTGGTGGTCGGGCTCGTCGGGGCAGCCGGGCTGTTCTGCGCGCTGGTGCCCGGCGCCATGCTCCTGACGACCTGCGCCACCATGCTGGCCAAGAACGTCTACCAGGACTACGTGCCGGGGGCCTCGGACACGCGGGTGACCTCGCTGGCCCGGCTGTGCGTGCCGCTGGTGACGGCGGTCGCCCTGTTCCTGACCTTCCAGGGCGGGAGCGCCATCGTCAACCTGCTGCTGCTCGGCTACGCCTTCGTGACCCAGCTGTTCCCCGCGATGATCATGAGCCTGCTGCGCACCAACCCCGTCACCAAGTGGGGCGCGGGAGCCGGGATGCTGACCGGCACCGTCGTCGTCGCCTGGCTGACCCTGGGTGAGCACACGGTCGGCGACGTCTTCCCCTTCGTCCCGACCTCGTGGGAGCACCTCAACGTGGGCATCGTCGCCCTGCTCGCGAACATCGTGGTCTGCGCGGCGGTCTCCGCCGGCACCCGGTCGACCGTGGGCGCGACCGCAGCCGAGCCGGTCGAGCAGCGCGTGACGGTGGGCTGACGGCACGACCGCCGCCCGTGCGCGCCCCGAGCGCAAAACAACGGTTGCGCGGCATACCGCGGGACAACAACCCGAGGTATGCCGCGCAACCGTTGTTTTGCGCGAAGGGTGGGTCAGCCGGCGAGGCGGCTGCCGGCGGTGGCGCGGGCCCTGGCCCGCAGCGACCGGCGGCGGTGCAGCAGCTGCTCGAGCGAGGCGTGGTGCCGCTCGTCGGTGCCGAGCCGGCGACGCAGCGCCGAGACCGTCGTGATCCGCCGCACCACCTGGGAGCTGAAGCCGAGGCGGGCGAAGAACCGGTTGGCCTCGCGGTGCTGCGCCGGCACGTTGCAGCCGATCTGCTCGCAGCCGCGCGAGTCGGCATACAGGGTCACGGCGGTCATCAGCTGCCGGGCCACGCCGTGCTTGCGCTGCTCAGGCGCCACGTAGAGCTGGTCGATGGTCACGCAGGGCGCGTCCGTCAGCGCGGAGAACGGGCTCGTGGCGGCGACGGCGAAGCCGACGGCCTGCCCGTCGCTGAGGGCGACGTACGCCCGGACGTCCTCGCGGTGCAGGGCTGCGGTGATCCGCCCCTCGGAGGCGGCGCGGGACGCGACCTCCGGGCTCACCCCGGCCTCGACCCTCGACGCCATCCAGAGCTCGGCGAAGGATCGCTCCTCGTCCTGACCCACACGCTTCACGCTGATCGAGGGACGGCTCACAAGACTCCTCCAAGGTCGTTGGTCAAGCTCCTGCAGGCTCGGCCCCCCCGACCGATGTCAGGCACCCGGTCGGGCACCCGAAGGAGGACTCTAGGCCCACTGACGACTCTCGGGAAAGGGTGCGGTTTCAACAATCGTCCGGATGGATGAGATTGCGTTCGGCAACCATTGTTGACGGCCCCCGCTCGGGCCCGGCAGCAGCTCACAGCGGCCGCTCGAACACGTAGTCGTCCTCGTACCGGTCCCCCACGAGGAAGCGCTTGGTGCCGACCTGCTCGAAGCCGCTCTTGCGGTAGAACCGCTGCGCACGCTCGTTGAGCTGGTTGACGCCGAGCCACACGCCGACCGCCCCGCGACGACCCGCCGAGTCGAGCGCCGCGTCCATGAGCAGCCGGCTCACTCCTGCCCCGTGGTGGCCGGGCACGACGTAGATCTTCGACAGCTCGGCGGTGGGTCGCAGCCGCAGCGCCGCCCGGACGTCCCCGTCCGCAGGCTCGCCGGCCACGAGCATCGCGTAGCCCGCGGGCTGCTCCTCGTCCTCGGCGAGGAACAGGTTCCGCGCCGGGTCGGCGAGGTAGCGCCGGAAGCAGTCAACCGACAGGACGTCTGCGACGAACGTGGCCACCGACTCCGGCGTGACGTGCGGCGGGCAGGCGAGCGCGAACGTGGCAGCGGCCACGACGTGCAGCGTCTCGGCGTCGTCGGCAGTGGCGGCGCGGACCGTGACCGCCACGCTCAGGCCTTGTCCATCCCCGTGATGACGGCGTCGGCGACCTCGCGCATGCCCAGGCGGCGGTCCATGGCCGTCTTCTGGATCCAGCGGAACGCCTCGGCCTCGCTGATCTTGAGCTTCTTCTGCAGGATCCCCTTGGCCCGGTCGACGGCCTTGCGCGTCTCCAGCCGCTCGCCGAGGTCGGCGATCTCCTGCTCGAGGGCCTTGACCTCGGTCCAGCGGTGGCGGGCGATGTCGATGGCAGGGCCGAGGTCGCTCGCGGTGAACGGCTTGACGATGTACGCCATGACGCCGGCGTCGCGCGCCCGCTCGACGAGCTCGGTCTGGCTGAAGGCGGTGAGCATGACGACCGGGCAGATCCGGGCGGCGCCGATCTGCTCGGCGGCAGTGATGCCGTCCATGACCGGCATCTTGACGTCCATGATGGCCAGGTCGGGCTGCAGCTCGGTGGCCATCTCCACCGCCTGCTCGCCGTTGCTGGCCTGGCCGACGACCTCGTAGCCGGCCTCGGTCAGCATCTCGGCCAGGTCGAGGCGGATCAGGGCCTCGTCCTCCGCGACCAGGATGCGCAGGGCGGTCGGGGCCGCGGTGTCCTCGGCGGGCGTCTGTGCCTGGGTCTCGCTCACCCGGACAACCCTAGATGACGCGCGTTAACGGCACGTTGCGGGTGCATGTGCCCGGGGTTCCGGGTCGGGTCTGGCTGGTGGGGTCGGGTCCGCGCGAGAATGGCGCCGACCGGCGACGCCGGCCCCACCGCCCGGCCCGGGCACGCCCCGGACCCCGGGCCCGGACCCTGGAGGGCCAGTGGGCGACTTCCCCCGTCCCCGCCACCGGCCGACCTCTGCCGCGATGCGCGTCGTCTGGGCGGTGGTCGCCTTCCTCGGCGGCGGGCTCGTCGGGCTGTTCCTCGTGCTGCCCCGCACCCGCTTCCTGCGACCTCGCCGGGTGCTGGCCTGCGAGCTGTGCCAGCGCCGGCACCGGCGACTGCTCGCCGGGATGGTCGTCCTCGCCGTGCTGTCGGTGGGCGGGTTCGGGCTGCGGGTGTCACAGCGGGCCCGGGAGCTGCCGGCCTGCGTGGCCGACACGTCGATCGCCGAGGGCCGGCGGGTCATCGACCCCAGGGCGCCCAGCCGGCCCGCTGCCTGGGCCACCCTCCGGTCGGTGATGACTGCGCCGGTGAGCGGCCTCGCCCTGGGCTTCGTCGAGCTCCGTGGACGGGGCCTGTGCAGCGTCGGGGACCCACCGATCACCCTGGCGTTCGTGCCCCAGGCCGAGCACAAGGCCGGGAGCATGGTCGGCGAGGTGTTCCTCGCCTCCCCCGAGCCCCGGATCAACCCGGTGCGGGCACGCGAGCTCGCCCTGCACGAGTCGCGGCACGTCGACCAGTGGGCCGTGTGCAGCATCCTCGGCGGCATCGCGCTGCTGCCGGTGCTCTACCTCGTCGACGACACCCTCTACCCCGGGTCGGAGAACCACTTCGAGCAGGCGGCGGGGCTCGACGACGGTGGCTACCCTCCCCCGCCGGACCCGCCAGTCGGCCCACGCGGGTGGGCGATCGCCCTGTGGCTCGGAGTGGTCCTGCTGCTGGCGCGCCGGCGCGTGCGCTGGGCGGTCCGGACGGCCGTCCGGCGGCGCAGCACCCACACCCCGGGCCGGTGCGCCGTGCACACGACCGGCTGGACCTAGGCCGGGTCCGACTCGTCGGCTGGTTGGTCGGCCGCCTGGTCGGTGGGCTGGTCCTTGAGCAGGTGCAGCAGTGCGCCCTGCCCGGTGCTGATGAGTGCGTACCGGCGCGCGCCGCCGCGACCGTGGAGCACGAAGACGAACCGCCGCTCGTCCCGGTCCTCCAGCTCCCACCAGCCCGTGTCGGCGATGGACTTCGTGGCGTCCTCGTAGGTCGCGTGCCCCAGGTCGTGGTCGTCGACGGGGACCGCGAGCCGGTCTGCGCCGGGGCGCGTGGGCAGGCCCCTGGGCACGGCCCAGGACCGCAGCACGCCGTCCTGCTCGAGCCGCAGGTCGAAGTGGTGCCGCGGTCGCTGGTGCTCGTGCAGCACGAACACGGGCCGCCCTCTGTTCACCAGCCCAGTCCAGCAGAACGCAGCGCACCCCGCCCGGTCGGGGCGGGGTGCGGTCGCGGTGCCGAAGGGGGGACTCGAACCCCCACGCCCTTGCGGGCAGAGCATTTTGAGTGCCCCGTGTCTGCCATTCCACCACTCCGGCCGGGCCGGCATCCGCAGCCGGCACGGGCGCCCGCAGGCGCGCGCACAGCATACAAAGGCGCGCGGCCGCACCGGGCCACCCCGGCGCGTGCCTCAGAGCTCGTTGAGGTCCTCGTATGCCGGGGCCACACCGTTGACCGCGTCGCCCATCTTGTGCACGCGCAGGGCGTTCGTGGACCCGGGGATGCCGGGCGGGGAGCCCGCCACGAGGATGACGAGGTCGCCCTCCTGGGCGCGCCCCTCGGCGAGCAGGGACCGGTCGACCTGCAGGGCCATCTGGTCGGTGTGCCGCGCCATCGGCACGAGGAAGGTCTCGATGCCCCAGGCCAGGGCCAGCCGCGACCGGGTGTGCTGCTCGGGCGTGAAGGCGAGCATGGGGATGCGGGGCCGCATGCGCGACATGCGCTTGGCCGTGTCGCCGGACTGGGTGAAGGTGATGAGGAACTTGGCCCCGAGCAGGTCGCCGATCTCGACAGCCGCGCGGGACACGGCGCCGCCCATGGTGTGCGGCTGGGTGCCGAGCGGCGGGATCCGCTCGAGCCCGTGCTCCTCGGTGCTCTCGATGATGCGGGCCATGGTGCGGACGGCCTCGATGGCGTAGGCGCCGACGCTCGTCTCGCCCGACAGCATGAGCGCGTCCGCGCCGTCGAGGACGGCGTTGGCGGCGTCGGAGGCCTCGGCCCGGGTGGGGCGCGGGTTCTCGATCATCGACTCGAGCACCTGGGTGGCGACGATGACCGGCTTGGCCTGGCGGCGGGCAATCTCGATGGCGCGCTTCTGCACGATCGGGACGTCCTCGAGCGGCAGCTCGACGCCGAGGTCACCGCGGGCGACCATGACGCCGTCGAAGGCCTGGATGATCTCGGTGAGCGCCTCGACCGCCTGCGGCTTCTCGATCTTGGCGATGACCGGCAGCCGGACCCCGACCTCGTCCATGACCTCGTAGACGTCGTCGAGGTCGGCGGCGGACCGCACGAAGGACAGCGCGATCATGTCGGCGCGCAGCCGCAAGGCCCAGCGCAGGTCCTCCTTGTCCTTCTCGGACAGCGCGGGGACGGACACGGCCACGCCGGGGAGGTTGATGCCCTTGTTGTTGGACACCGTGCCGCCGACGGTGACGGTGCAGCGCACGTCGGTGTCGGTCACCTCGGTGGCCTGCAGCGCCACCTTGCCGTCGTCGATCAGGAGGACGTCGCCGGGGCGGACGTCACCGGGCAGCCCCTTGTACGTGGTGCCGACCTCGTCCTGGGTGCCGTCGACCTCGCGGGTGGTGATGGTGAACGTGTCGCCGTTCGCGAGCGAGACCGGGCCCGAGCTGAACCGGCCGGTGCGGATCTTGGGGCCCTGGAGGTCGACGAGGACCCCGACCGCGTGGCCGGTCTCGTCGCTCGCCCGTCGGATCTCCTTGTAGATCCGCTCGTGCTCGGCGTACTCGCCGTGCGAGAGGTTGAGCCGGGCCACGTCCATCCCCGCGTCGACCAGCTCGCGGATCTTCTCGGGGGTGGAGACGGCCGGGCCGAGGGTGCACACGATCTTGGCGCGACGCATACGTCGACCTTATCGGGCGCCCCGGGACGCACGTGACCCCGGTCACCCTCCGGACAGACCCGGAGGGTGACCGGGAGGTCGCTCAGACGACGAGGGGGCGGTCGTTCGGGTTGATCGGCCGCGGCAGGGCGGTTGAACCGGTGAGGTACCGGTCGACCCCGGCAGCGGCGGACCGGCCCTCGGCGATCGCCCACACGATGAGCGACTGCCCGCGCCCGGCGTCACCGGCGACGAACACGCCCGGCACCGACGTCATGTAGTCCTTGTCGCGCTTGACGTTCGAGCGCTCGTCGAGCTCGACCTCGAGCTGCTCGACGACGCCCGGACCCTGCGGTCCGAGGAAGCCCATCGCCAGCAGGATCAGCTGCGCCGGGAGCACGCGCTCGGTGCCCTCGACCTCGACGAACCGGCCGTCCTGCATGGTGACGTCGACCAGGCGGATGCCGCTGACCTTGCCGTCCTCGCCGAGGATCTCCTTGGTGGAGGCGGCATACAGCCGCTCGCCACCCTCCTCGTGCGCGGAGGCGACGCGGAAGAGCATCGGGTAGGTCGGCCAGGGCTGGCCGGCCACCCGCTCCTCACCCGGCCGCGGCATGATCTCCAGGCTCGTGACCGACCGCGCACCCTGGCGGTGCGAGGTGCCGATGCAGTCTGCGCCGGTGTCGCCACCGCCGATGACGATGACGTCCTTGCCCTCGGCCGTGACCTGTCCCTCGACCTCCTCGCCGAGCGCGGCACGGTTCGCCGGCGGCAGGAAGTCCATGGCCTGCATGACGCCGTCGAGCTCGCGACCGGGCACCGGCAGGTCGCGCGGCACGGTGGCGCCGACGGCCAGGACGACGGCGTCGTACCGGTCGCGCAGCTGCTTGCCGGTGACGTCCTCGCCGACGTTGACACCGCTGCGGAAGCGGGTGCCCTCGGCCTCCATCTGGGCGATGCGCCGGTCGAGGACCGACTTCTCCATCTTGAACTCGGGGATGCCGTACCGCAGCAGGCCACCGGGCTTGTCCGCGCGCTCGAAGACCGCGACGGTGTGGCCGGCGCGGGTCAGCTGCTGGGCAGCGGCGAGACCGGCCGGGCCGGACCCGACGACCGCGACCGTCTTGCCGGAGAGCCGCTCGGGCGGCTGCGGCTGGACGTACCCGGAGTCGAAGGCACGCTCGATCGTCGTGACCTCGACCTGCTTGATCGTGACGGCCGGCTGGTTGATGCCGAGCACGCAGGCGGTCTCGCAGGGAGCCGGGCACAGGCGACCGGTGAACTCCGGGAAGTTGTTGGTCGCGTGCAGCCGCTCGATCGCCTCGCGCCAGTCACCACGCCATGCGAGGTCGTTCCACTCGGGGATGAGGTTGCCCAGCGGGCAGCCGCTGTGGCAGAACGGGATGCCGCAGTCCATGCAGCGACCGGCCTGGCGCTGGAGCTGGCCGAGCTCCTGCTCCTCGTAGACCTCCTTCCAGTCCTTGATGCGGACCGGGACGGGCCGACGGGCGGGCAGCTCGCGCTCACGGGTCTTCAGGAAGCCCTGGGGGTCAGCCACGGGAGGCCTCCATGATCCGCTCCCACACCTCGGGGCCGTTGACGTCGAGTCCTTCCGCCTCGGCGGCGGTGCGCACGTCCAGGACGCGCTGGTAGTCGCGGGGCAGCACCAGGCTGAACCTCTCCTTCGCGGTCTCCCACTCCTGCAGCAGGTGTGCCGCCACGGCCGACTCGGTCCAGTCGAGGTGGCGCTGCAGCAGGTCGCGGACGGTCGTCTCGTCGTCGGGGCGCAGTGGGCCGACGTCGACGAGCTCGGGGTTGACGCGGTCGCGGTCGAGGTCGAGGACGTACGCCACTCCCCCGGACATGCCGGCCGCGAAGTTGCGCCCGGTCGGGCCGAGCACGAGGACGGTCCCGCCGGTCATGTACTCGCAGCCGTGGTCGCCCACGCCCTCGACGACGGCGGTCGCGCCGGAGTTGCGGACGCAGAACCGCTCGCCGACCATCCCGCGCAGGAACAGCTCGCCGGTGGTGGCGCCGTAGCCGATGACGTTGCCGGCGATGACGTTCGCCTCGGCCTGCAGCGGCGCGCCCCGGTCGGGCCGGACGACGACACGTCCGCCCGACAGGCCCTTGCCGACGTAGTCGTTGGCGTCGCCCAGCAGGCGCAGGGTGACCCCGCGGGGCAGGAACGCGCCCAGGGACTGGCCGGCCGACCCGGTGAGGGTGAGGTCGATCGTGCCGTCGGGCAGCCCCTCGGGGTGGGCCTTGGTGACCTCGTGGCCGAGCAGGGTGCCGACGGTGCGGTTGACGTTGCGGACCGCGACCTCGCCGGTGACGGGCGTGCCGTCGGTGATCGCCTCGCGGGCGATCGCGATGAGGCTGTGGTCGAGCGCCTTCTCCAGCCCGTGGTCCTGGCCGGTCGTGTTGCGCCGGGCCGCGCCGTCGGGGCTCTGGACGTCGGCGAAGATCGGCGACAGGTCGAGCCCGGCGGCCTTCCAGTGGTTGACGGCCTTCGTGGCGTCGATGGCGCCCACCTGGCCGATGGCCTCCTCGAGGGTCCGGAAGCCCAGCGCGGCGAGGTGCTCGCGCACCTCCTCGGCGATGTACTCGAAGAACGTCTGCACGAACTCGGGCTTGCCGGAGAACCGGGCCCGCAGCTCGGGGTTCTGCGTGGCGATGCCGACGGGGCAGGTGTCGAGGTGGCAGACGCGCATCATGACGCAGCCGCTCACGACGAGCGGGGCCGTCGCGAAGCCGAACTCCTCGGCGCCGAGCAGCGCCGCGATGACGACGTCACGGCCGGTCTTGAGCTGGCCGTCGCACTGCACCACGATCCGGTCACGCAGGCTGTTGAGCACCAGCGTCTGCTGGGTCTCGGCGAGGCCGATCTCCCACGGGCCACCGGCGTGCTTGAGCGAGGTCAGCGGCGAGGCGCCGGTGCCGCCGTCGTGGCCGGAGATGAGCACGACGTCCGAGTGCGCCTTGGAGACACCGGCCGCGACCGTGCCGACACCGATCTCGGAGACCAGCTTGACGTGGATCCGCGCCTCGGGGTTGGCGTTCTTGAGGTCGTGGATGAGCTGGGCGAGGTCCTCGATCGAGTAGATGTCGTGGTGCGGGGGCGGGCTGATGAGCCCGACGCCCGGCGTCGAGTGCCGCGTCCTGGCCACCCACGGGTAGACCTTGTGGCCGGGCAGCTGTCCGCCCTCACCGGGCTTGGCACCCTGCGCCATCTTGATCTGGATGTCGCCGGACTTGGTGAGGTAGAGCGAGGTGACACCGAAGCGACCCGACGCGACCTGCTTGATCACCGAGCGCCGCTCGTCGTCGAGCAGCCGGTCGACGTCCTCGCCACCCTCACCGGTGTTCGAGCGGGCGCCCAGACGGTTCATCGCGACCGCGAGCGTCTCGTGCGCCTCCTGGCTGATCGAGCCGTACGACATCGCGCCGGTGGAGAACCGCTTGACGATCTCGCTGACCGGCTCGACCTCCTCGATCGGCACCGGGGGACGGTCGGGCGATGAGGTGAACTCGAACAGGCCGCGCAGCGTCATCAGCCGCTCGGAC
This sequence comes from Phycicoccus sp. M110.8, assembly GCF_032464895.1. Lineage (NCBI taxonomy): Bacteria > Bacillati > Actinomycetota > Actinomycetes > Micrococcales > Intrasporangiaceae > Phycicoccus > Phycicoccus sp. M110.8. The sequence continues at coordinate 130,245 of NZ_JAWDIC010000005.1, read as the reverse complement.
TGCTCGTCCACGCGCTGGGTGTACTGCTTGAACACGTCGTACCGGCGCTGCCGGGTCGAGTGCTGCAGCCGGAAGACGGTCTCGGGGTCGAACAGGTGCGGCTCGCCCTCGCGGCGCCACTGGTACTCGCCACCGACGGTGAGCTTGCGGTGCGGGAGGCGGACGCCGTCCGGCGGGTATGCCGCGGCGTGCCGCGCCGCCGTCTCCGCGGCGACGACGTCGAGGCCGATGCCGCCGAGCTGGGACACGGTGCCGGTGAAGTAGCGGTCGACGAGCTCCTGGGACAGGCCGATGGCCTCGAACACCTGGGCGCCGCGGTAGGACGCCACGGTCGAGATGCCCATCTTGGACATCACCTTCAGGACGCCCTTGCCGAGCGCCTTGATGAGGTTCGCGACGGCCTTGTCCGGGGTGACGCCGGTGATGTGGCCGGAGCGGACGAGGTCCTCGACCGACTCCATCGCCAGGTAGGGGTTGACCGCCGCGGCGCCGTACCCGATGAGCAGGGCGACGTGGTGCACCTCGCGCACGTCACCGGCCTCGACGACGAGCCCGACCAGGGTGCGGGTCTTCTCGCGGATCAGGTGGTGGTGGACGGCCGAGGTGAGCAGCAGCGACGGGATGGGCGCCAGGTCGCGGCCGGAGTCGCGGTCGGACAGCACGATGAACCGGGTGCCCTCGGCGATGGCCTGCGACACCTCGGCGAAGATCTCCTCCAGCCGCGCCTCGAGCGCCGCCGCACCGCCGGAGACGTCGTACAGGCCGCGCACCACGTGGGTGGCGTAGCCGGGCAGGTCACCGTCGGCGTTGATGTGGACGATCTTGGCCAGGGCGTCGTTGTCGATCACCGGGAACGGCAGGACGACCTGGCGCGCGTGCGCCGGCGTGGCGGTCAGGGCGTTGCCCTCAGGACCGATGACCGTCCCGAGCGAGGTGACGAGCTCCTCGCGGATGGCATCCAGCGGCGGGTTCGTCACCTGCGCGAACAGCTGCGTGAAGTAGTCGAAGATCAGCCGCGGGCGGTCGGACAGGACGGCGATGGGCGTGTCGGTGCCCATCGAGCCCAGCGCCTCGGCGCCGCTGCGGGCCATCGGCGACAGGAGGACCTTGAGCTCCTCCTGGGTGTAGCCGAAGGTCTGCTGGCGCCGGGCGACCGAGGCGGCCGTGTGCACGATGTGCTCGCGCTCGGGCAGGTCGTCGAGGTGGATCAGGCCCGCGTGCAGCCACTCCTCGTAGGGCTGCTGCGCCGCGAGGGAGGACTTGATCTCCTCGTCGGACACGATCCGGCCGTGCTCGGTGTCGACGAGGAACATCCGGCCCGGCTGCAGCCGGCCCTTGCGGACCACCCGGCTGGGGTCGAGGTCGAGCACGCCGGCCTCGGAGGCGAGCACGACCAGGCCGTCGTCGGTGACCGAGTAGCGACCGGGGCGCAGGCCGTTGCGGTCGAGCACGGCTCCGATGAGCGAGCCGTCCGTGAACGTCACCGCGGCGGGCCCGTCCCACGGCTCCATGAAGGTGGAGTGGAACTCGTAGAAGGCCCGTCGGGCCGGGTCCATCTCCTCGTGGTTCTCCCACGCCTCGGGGATCATCATGAGGACTGCGTGCGGCAGCGAACGGCCGCCGAGGTGCAGCAGCTCGAGGACCTCGTCGAAGGACGCGGAGTCCGACGCACCGGGGGTGCAGATCGGGAACAGCCGGTCGAGGTCGCCGGGGATGACGTCGGAGACGAGCTGGCTCTCGCGGGCGCGCATCCAGTTGCGGTTGCCCTTGACCGTGTTGATCTCGCCGTTGTGGGCGATCAGGCGGTACGGGTGGGCCAGCGGCCACGACGGGAAGGTGTTGGTGGAGAACCGGGAGTGCACCAGCGCCAGCTGGGTCTCGAACCGGCGGTCGGACAGGTCGGGGAAGAACGGCTCGAGCTGCCCGGTCGTGAGCATGCCCTTGTAGACGATGGTCCGGCACGACAGCGACGGGAAGTAGACCTCGGTCTCGCGCTCGGCCCGCTTGCGCAGGCAGAAGGCGAGCCGGTCCAGGCCGAGTCCGACCATGCGCCCGACGGCGGCGCTGACGAACAGCTGCCGGAAGTGCGGCATGCAGTCGCGCGCGACCTGGCCGACGAGCTCCGCGGAGATCGGCACGTCGCGCCAGCCGAGGACGTTGAGGCCCTCCTCGCGGGCGATCTGCTCGATCCGCTCGACGGCAGCGGCGCGCTCGGCCTCGTCCTGGGGCAGGAAGGCGGTGCCCACGGCATACGCCCCGCCGACCGGGAGGTCGAAGTCGACGACGGCCCGGAAGAAGGCGTCCGGGACCTGCGTGAGGATGCCGGCCCCGTCGCCCACGAGCGGGTCGGCGCCGGTGGCGCCCCGGTGCTCGAGGTTGCGCAGGGCGGTCAGGGCGTGGTCGACGATGTCGTGACCTGCACTGCCCCGCATCGTCGCCACGAGCGCGACGCCACAGGCGTCGTGCTCGAACTCACGGCGGTAGAGCCCGGTGTCGGCGGGCTGGGCGGAGAAGCGCGTGTCGGACACGGGCGGGTCACCGTCCTCGGGGGTCGTAGGGCGTGTGCACAACCCTCGCAAGGGCGCACGGGGCACGCGCGTGGACGGCCTTGGCCACGGCGCAAGCAGGATAGCCCGCGTGCTCGCCGTTCCGCTATGTGAGCCGTCTCATTCCGTATGGTGAGACGTCACGCTGGGTTCCGGAGCCTGCGGAGCGCCGTGGGCGTCCCGGTCCGGCAGGGCGACCGGGCGGTCCCGGTTGGCCCAGACGATCGCCAGGCCGAGCAGGAAGACGAGGATGCTCGTCCACACGTTGACGCGCTGGCCCAGGATCCTGTGGGCCTCGTCGGAGCGCATCAGCTCGACGACGATGCGCCCGAGGGGATACCCCGCGACGTAGAGGCCGAAGAGCTGGCCCCGGCGCAGGCGGAACCGGCGGTCGACGAGCACGAGCACGAGCGCGAGGACGAGGCAGAAGAGGGACTCGTAGAGGAAGGTCGGGTGGAAGTACCCGAGGACGGTGCTCGAGCTGCCGGGACAGGTCGTGGCGTGCCCGGCCGCCTGGTCCCAGCAGTGGATCTCCAGCTTCCACGGGACGTCGGTGCGCCGGCCGTAGAGCTCGTTGTTGAACCAGTTGCCCCACCGGCCGAGGGCCTGCGCCACGGCGACCCCGGGCACGGCGGCGTCGGCGAAGTCCATCAGCGGGACGCCGTGGCGCCGGGCGCCGATCCAGGCGCCCAGCGTGCCGAGCGCGATCGCGCCCCAGATGCCGAGGCCGCCCTGCCAGATGAAGAACGCGTGGAGGGGGTGGCCGCCCTCGCCGAAGTAGGGGTCGGGCGTGGTGATGACGTGGTAGAGGCGTCCCCCGACAATGCCGAACGGGACCGCCCAGGCCGAGATGTCGACGGCCATCTCGACCGCGTGGCCGCGGTCGCGCAGGCGGCGACCGGTGAGCCACACCGCAACCGCGATCCCGGCCAGGATGCAGAGGGCGTAGGCGCGGATCGGGATCGGCCCGAGGTGCCAGACCCCCGACGTGGGGCTCGGGATGCTGGCCGGGAGTCCCGCCGACACGGCCGGCGCCAGGGCGGCCACCAGTGCCGTCGTCACTTGGTCGCGGCCTTCACCTTGTCGGCGAACGCCTGCTGGGTCAGGCCGGTCAGGTCGAGCGTCTGGCCGTTCAGCTTGACCGTGGGGGTGCCGTTGACGCCGTCCTTCTCGGACTGCGTCTGCACCGACTCCACCCACTGGTTGTGCGTCTTGTCGGCGTAGCACTTCTCCCACGTCGTCATGGCCGCGCCAGTGATGCCGGCCTTGGTCGCGAAGTCCTTGAGGGCCGCGTCGCTGTAGCCCGCACCCTCCTGCGTCGGCTGCCCCTGGAAGGTCGCGGCGTGGTACTGCAGGAACTTGTCGTCGTCGGCCGCGCAGGCTGCGGCGTTGGCAGCACGGTTGGAGGAGTCGTTGCTGAGGTTGTTGTCCAGGAACGACAGCGGGTGCGCGATGAGCTTGACCTGGTTCGCCTGGACCATGTCCTTGATCTGCAGGCCGAAGATCTCCTCGAAGCGGGCGCACACCGGGCACTGGAAGTCCTCGTAGAGGTCCAGGGTCGGGACGCTCGCCGGGGCGCCGGGGTTCACGACGATGCCGGCGCCCATCGCGGCGACGTTCTTCGGCAGGGCCGAGCCGCCGGCGGTGGTCGCGGCCTTCTTGTCCGAGCTGCCGAGCGTGATGGCCGTGACGACGCCCGCCACCACGAGGAGCACGACCACCACGGCGACGACGACCTTGGCCGTGCTGTTGCTGCTCGGCGCGGCGGCGGCCGCCTTCTCCTTGCGACTGGCTGCCTTGCGGTCGGCCGTGGACTTGCTCATGCCGGGTGTCCTTCTCGGTCGAGGGTCTCGTCGGGGCGGGCCACGGCGGCGGGGTGCGGGAACAGCCAGCCGTCGAGCGCGAGGGCCGTCCGGGGGCGGACGGCCAGCCACGCCGCGCAGGCCAGCAGCCCGATGTCGCGCGCGATCTCCTGGGGGTACTGCGTCTGGGAGGCTCCGATGGTTCCCCCCTTGCCGAAACAGCCGCAGTCGATGGACAGGCCACGCGCCCACGCCGAGGAGATCCCAGCGATGAAGACGACCATGAGGATCCCGCCCACCACGGCCGAGCCACGCGTCAGCAGGCCCACGACGAGCAGCAGTCCCACGGCGATCTCGAGCACCGGCAGGGCGTACCCGACGTAGCCGGCCACGTCGTACGGCAGCAGCTGGTAGGCGCGAACCGACCGGGCCGAGGTCTCGAGGTGGCCGACCTTGAGCCCCCCGGCGACGACCAGCACCACGCCGAGGACCACACGGGCCACGAGCCCCACCCAGTCGCGCCACGTGCGGGTCGTCATCTCAGCGCCCGCTCCGCACGCCTTCGGCGAGCTCGCCGACCAGGGACCGGAGGGCCTCGATGCCGGACTGCTCGTCGGGTGCGTCCGTGAGGCACCGCACGAGGGCGGAGCCCACGATGACACCGTCCGCGTATGCCGCGACCTCCGCCGCCTGCGCGCCGCCGGAGACACCGAGGCCGACGCACACCGGCTTGTCCGTGACGGCCTTGGTCCGCTCCACGACGACCCGGGCAGCGTCCCCCATGGCCGTGCGGGCACCGGTGACGCCCATGTGCGACACGGCGTAGACGAAGCCACGGCACTGGTCGGTGACCGCCGCGATGCGCTCGGGGGTGGAGCTGGGGGCGACCAGGAAGACGCGGTCGAGCCCCGTCTCGTCGCTGGCGGCGATCCACTCGCCGGCCTCGTCCGGGATGAGGTCGGGGGTGATCATGCCGGCGCCGCCGGCGGCCGCGAGGTCCTGGGCGAAGCGCCGGGGGCCGTGCTTGAGCACGAGGTTCCAGTACGACATGACCAGCGGGGGCGCCCCGGCGTCGCGCACCGCGCGGGTCGCGGTGAAGACGTCGCGGACGTGGACCCCGTGCTTGAGGGCCTGGTCGGCGGCATACGCGATGGTGGGCCCGTCCATGAGCGGGTCGCTGTAGGGGATGCCCACCTCGACGATGTCGACGCCGGCCTCGACCATCGCCACCATCGCGGCGACCGAGCCCTCGACCGACGGGAAGCCGACGGGCAGGTAGCCGACGAGGGCTGCGCGGTTCTCCTCGCGGCAGCGGGCCAGGACCCCGCCCACCCCGATGTCGGTGGTCGTGCTCACAGCTGGGTCCTCCCGTCGCCCTCGGCGCGCGGCTCGTCGGCCGTGCCGCTCGGGACCGCGTCGCCGTCGATGAGGCCGAAGTACTCCGCGGCCGTGTGCATGTCCTTGTCGCCGCGGCCCGAGAGGTTGACGAGCAGCACGGCGTCGGGGCCGAGCTCGCGGCCGACCTCGATCGCCCCGGCGAGGGCGTGGGCGGACTCGATCGCCGGGATGATGCCCTCGGTGCGGCAGAGCAGCTCGAACGCGCGCATCGCCTGCTCGTCGGTGGCGTAGCGGTACTCCGCGCGGCCGGTGTCGCGCAGGTAGGCGTGCTCGGGACCCACGCTGGGGTAGTCGAGCCCGGCCGAGATCGAGTGCGACTCCAGCGTCTGGCCGTCGTCGTCCTGCATGAGGTAGCTGAACGTCCCGTGCAGCACCCCGGGCGAGCTCGCGGCGAACCGGGCAGCGTGGCGCCCGCCCTCGATGCCCTCTCCCCCGGCCTCGATGCCGATCAGGCGCACGTCGGCGTCGTCGAGGAACCGGTGGAAGATGCCCATGGCGTTCGAGCCGCCGCCGACGCAGGCAAGCACGGCGTCGGGCAGCCGGCCCACGCTGTCGAGCACCTGCGCCCGCGCCTCGACGCCGATGATGCGGTGGAAGTCGCGGACCATCTCCGGGAACGGGTGGGGACCCGTGACGGTGCCCAGGATGTAGTGGGTGTGACCGACGTTGGTCACCCAGTCGCGCATCGCCTCGTTGATGGCGTCCTTGAGGGTGGCGCTGCCGGTGTCGACCGCGTGCACCTCGGCCCCGAGCATCCGCATGCGGGCGACGTTGAGCGCCTGCCGCTCGGTGTCGACCTTGCCCATGTAGATGACGCACTCGAGCCCCATGAGCGCCGCAGCCGTGGCCGTGGCGACGCCGTGCTGGCCGGCACCGGTCTCGGCGATGACGCGGGTCTTCCCCATGCGCATGGTGAGCAGGGCCTGGGCCAGGACGTTGTTGATCTTGTGCGAGCCGGTGTGGTTGAGGTCCTCGCGCTTGAGGATGACCCGGGCACCGCCGGCGTGCTCGGCGAACCGGGGCACCTCGGTGATGATGCTCGGGCGACCGGTGTACGTGCGGTGCAGCCGCTCGAGCTCGCCGAGGAACCCGGGGTCGACCATCGCCTTGCGACGGGCCTCGTCGAGCTCCTCCAGCGCGGGGATGAGCGCCTCGGGGACGTAGCGGCCGCCGAAGTCGCCGAAGCGGCCCGGCCGCAGCACGGGGTGGGGTCTGAGGTCCGTCACGAGGTCTCCTCCGTCGCGGTCACGCCGGCGCGCCGGCGGTGATGATGTCGTGCGCGGCCCGGCGGGGGTCGGCGCCGCGGACCAGCGCCTCGCCGACGAGGACGGCGTCAGCCCCCTCGGCTGCGTAGCGGGCCGCGTCCTGCGGGCCGGAGACGCCGGACTCCGCGACCCGGACGACGCCGTCCGGGACGAGGCCGGCGAGGCGGCCGAACGTGTCGGGGTCGACGTCCAGGGTCTTGAGGTTGCGGGCGTTGACCCCCACGACGGTGGCGCCGGCGTCGAGCGCGCGACGGGTCTCGTCCTCGTCGTGGACCTCCACGAGGGCGGTCATGCCGAGCTCGCGCGCCAGGGCGTGCATGCGCACCAGGTCGGCCTGCGGCAGTGCCGCCACGATGAGCAGGATGATGTCGGCGCCGTGCGCGCGGGCCTCGAACAGCTGGTAGTCCTCGACCATGAAGTCCTTGCGCAGCACGGGGATCCCCACGGCGGCTCGGACGGCGTCGAGGTCGGCCAGCGACCCGCCGAAACGGCGCTGCTCGGTCAGCACGCTCACCGCCGTGGCCCCACCCGCCTCGTAGTCGGCGGCCAGGGCGGCCGGGTCGGCGATGGTGGCCAGCTCGCCCTTGCTCGGGCTGGACCGCTTGACCTCCGCGATGAGCGACAGGCCGGGACGGCGCAGGGCCGACTCGGCGTCGAGGGCGGCGGGGACGTCGGAGGCGAGACGCTCGACGACGTCCCGAGGGGTCGCTGCCACGCGTGCCGCGAGGTCCTCGCGCACGCCGGCGACGATCGCATCGAGGACGGTGGCCATGGACGACAGGCTAACCAGCGGGGCTGGGCGGACGGCGTCAGGGTCGCAGAACGGACAGGGCGGGCAGCAGGCGCAGCACCCCGAAGGCGAGCAGGCCGAGGGCCCAGACCGGACCGGCCACGGACAGCCGCGCGGCCCAGGCCGGCCGGCGACCGCGGGCGGCTGCTGCCAGCCACGAGACGTACGCCACGGCGACGAGGACCGCGGTGCCCACGGCATACGCGTTGCTGGACAGCGCCGCGCCCACGTTCCCGGTGAGCAGGTCGTGCGTCGCGCGCAGGCCGCCGCACGCCGGGCACGGCACCCCGGTGACCAGCAGGAACGGGCACACACCCCACGAGCCGGGCTGGTGCGGGTCGCGCAGGAGCAGTGCCGCCGCGAGTGCCGCTCCCCCGGCGCCCACCAGCAACGGGGCCCGCACGCCGGCGGGCGCCACGCTGCCGGTGGCGACGCTCACGGTGTCAGTGGATGCCGAGCTCGGGCTTGGTGGTGTCGGGCGAGTCGGGACCGACGACGGTCTTGGCGCCGTAGCCGGCCATGGAGAGGACCTTGCCCGCGACGGCGCCGACGAGGCAGATCACGATGCCCACGACGAACAGCGCGACGTTGGCGATGGCGACGGCCACGGACGCCAGGGCGCTCCCGACGAGGATGACGCCCACCCCGGTCCAGGCGGCGATGCTGTGGCCGTGGTCTTCGTGGGCTTCTTCTGCCATGGGGCTCGGGCTCCTGGAGGTCGTGGTGCTGCTGGGTACTGGTGCCATTGTGTCAGGTGGTCCGGGTGTCGTCGCGCACCGTCGGGTCCTCGCCGGCGTCCAGACGGTCCCAGTCGGTGCCCACGCGCTGGCCGCGGGGCCCTGCCGTGGTGGTCGGCGTCTCGTACCGGGCGCCGAGCCCGCGCCAGCCCGGTGCGCCGACCCACCCGCCGACGGCGGCCACGAGGAGCAGGACGCAGGCCACCAGGTCGACCCACGGCCACGCCGTCGCGCTCGAGTGGGTCTCGAGGGTGCCCGTGCGACCGGCACTGCGGGCGGCCACGGACCCCAGCGCCCCGGACGGGTCGAACGCGACCCGGGCCACGACGTACCCCTCGGCGACGGCCGCCAGCGCGACCACCGCGAGGGTGACCCGCCGCAGGACCGGTCCGCTCGTCGTGCTGGCGACCGCTGCCGCGAGGGCGACCAGCGCCAGGGCGACGACGCCGGAGGCGACCTCGGTGCCGGTGGCGTCGATCCGGCTGGCGCCGAGCACGGCGTCGTCGACGGTGCCGGAGACCCACGTGCGGCCGCCGCTGGCGAGCAGCACCAGCGAGGAGGCGAGGGCCAGCAGGACGACGAAGAGCTTGCCCGTCGGGCGCAGCCGCCTCACCGGACGGTCCGCAGGGCCGAGGCGGTGGCGACGGCACGCAGGGCGGCAGCCGCCTTGTTGACCGTCTCCTCGTACTCCGTCGTCGGCACCGAGTCGGCGACGATGCCGGCCCCGGCCTGGACGTGCGCGGTGCCGTCCTTGACGAGGGCGGTCCGGATCGCGATGGCCATGTCGAGGTCTCCGTGGAAGTCGAGGTAGCCGACGACGCCGCCGTAGACGCCGCGCCGGCTGGGTTCGTAGTGCTCGATGAGGCTGAGCGCGCGCGGCTTGGGTGCGCCCGACAGCGTGCCCGCCGGGAACGTCGCCCGCAGGACGTCGTATGCCGTGCAGCCCGGGCGGATGTCGCCCACCACCGTGGACTCCAGGTGGGTCACGTGCGAGTAGCGGCGGACGTTCATGAACTCGACGACGTCGACCGTCCCCGGCTCGCACACGCGCTGCAGGTCGTTGCGCCCGAGGTCGACGAGCATGACGTGCTCGGACCGCTCCTTGGGGTCGGCGAGCAGGTCCTCGGCCAGCGCGAGGTCCTCCTCGGGCGTCTTGCCGCGGGGCCGCGACCCGGCGATCGGGTGCGTGATCGCGCGGCGGCCGGTGACCTTGACCAGCGCCTCCGGCGAGGACCCGACGACGTCGTAGGAGCCGCCGTCGGGGTGCGGCAGGCGCAGCAGGTACATGTACGGGCTGGGGTTCGCGGTCCGCAGCGCCCGGTAGACGTCCAGGGCGTCGGCCGGGCAGGGGGTCGAGAACCGCTGGGAGAGGACGACCTGGAACACCTCGCCGGCGCGGATGTCCTCCTTGGCGTCCTGCACCATCTGCTCGAAGTCCGACTGGGTGGTGTTGCTCGTGACGCCCTGCCGGGCGCGGTCGAAGGCGTCCGGGTCGACGGTGGCGACCGTGGACGGGGCCGCTGCGGCCAGGTCGGCGGTCATCGCGTCGAGCCGGGCGACCGCGTCGGCCCACGCCTGCTCGACCCGCTCGTCGGTGGCGTCGTAGTTGACGGCGTTCGCCACGAGCAGCAGCGACCCGTCGGCGTGGTCGAGCACGGCCAGGTCGGTGGCGAGCATCATCGCCAGCTCCGGCACGTCGAGGACGTCGGGGTTGGTGTCGGGGACCCGCTCCCAGCGGCGGACCGCGTCGTACGTGATGGCGCCGACCATGCCGCCGGTCAGCGGCGGCAGGCCCTCGACCGGCTCGGTGGCGAGCGCCGCGACGGTGTCGCGCAGCGCCTCCAGCGGGTTGCCGCCGGTGGGCACGCCGACCGGGGGCTCGCCCAGCCAGAGGGCCTCGCCGCCGCGCTCGGTCAGCGTGGCACGGCTGGCTGCCCCCACTATCGAGTAGCGCGACCAGACTCCCCCGTGCTCCGCCGACTCCAGCAGGAACGTGCCCGGGCGGTCCTGGGCGAGCTTGCGGTACACCCCGACCGGCGTCTCGGCATCGGCCATGAGACGGCGCACCACCGGGATGACCCGGCGGTCCTGGGCGAGCACCGAGAAGGTGTCCAGGCTCGGCCAGGTCGCACCGAAGGCGAGGTCCGGGCTGACGTCACTCACCGGCATACGGCCTCGCCCCGAGGTCACCCTCGTCGAAGCAGGTGCGCGCGCCGGTGTGGCAGGCGGCGCCGACCTGGTCGACCCGCACGAGCAGCGCGTCGCCGTCGCAGTCGAGCGCCACCGACTGGACCCGCTGGTGGTGGCCGCTCGTGTCGCCCTTGCGCCAGTACTCCTCGCGGCTGCGCGACCAGAACGTCACGCGGCCCTCGGTGAGGGTCCGGCGCAGCGCCTCGTCGTCCATCCAGCCCAGCATGAGCACCTCGCCGGTGTCGTGCTGCTGGACGACCGCGGCGACCAGGCCGTGGGCGTCGCGCTTGAGGCGGTCGGCGATGGCGGGGTCGAGGGCGGCAGGGGAGGTCACCCCGCCATTGTGCCGGGTCGGGCGGTGGCCCCCGACGCCGCACCGCGGTCCGGACCGGCCCCCTACTGCAGCGCCGACGCGACGACGAGGGTGAGCTCGTTGCCGTCGGGGTCGGCGAGGACCCTGCGACCGTCGGGCCCGGGCTCGGCGCGCAGGACTGTCGCACCCAGGGAGACGAGGCGGTCGACCGCTGCGGTGAGCTCGTCGTCGGGGGCGACCAGCTCGAGGTGCTGGCGGTTGCGGCCGACCTTGGGCTCGACGGGCGGCCCGCCCCAGGAGATGTTGGTGCTGCCGCCGGGGGGCCGGATGGAGGTCTCCTCGTCCTGGTCCCACACCAGCGGCCAGCCGAGGGCCTCGCTCCAGAACTGCCCGACCGCGCGCGTCCCGTCGCACGTCACCTCGGCGAGGAAGCCGCACTCGGCGAGGAACCGGTTGCCGGGCTCGAGGACGCACAGCTCGTTCCCCTCGGGGTCCTGCAGGACCACGTGCCCCTCCTCGGGCAGCTGGCCGACGTCGAGGTGACGCGCCCCGAGCTCGACGGCCCGTGCCACCGTCGCGTCCTGGTCCTCGACCGAGGCACTCGTGAGGTGCAGGTGCAACCGGTCGCGGACCACCCTGGGTCCCCGCGCGGGCTCGAACCGCAGCCGGAAGCCCGTCGGCTCGGTCGGGACCAGCTCCACGGCGTCGCCGGCCGTGCGCTCTCGCGCCGGCCCGTCGCCCGGACTTCGGGCGCGGTCCCAGCCGAGCAGCGCCCCCCAGAAGCGTCCCAGGCCGGCCGGGTCCTCGGCGTCGAAGCACAGCGCGCGCAGCTCGGTCCCCACGGTGGTCCCCTCTCGTCGGAACGGCCGGCGGTGCGGCGCCGACCCGTCCGACGACGCTAGGTGGCGCCGCCCGCCCGGGCAACGAGTTTTGCCGTCCGTGGGTAGCGTGGCGACACATGCGCGTGTGGGTGAGCGGTTCGGAGGGCAGGCTGGGCGCCGAGGTGTGCCGGCAGCTGCTGGCCGCCGGCCACGAGGTGGTCGGGGCGGACGTCGCCGGGTCGCCCTCGGCCCGGGTGGACCTCCTCGACCCCGGGGCCGTGGCCCGCTCGGTGGCCGGCTGCGACGCGGTCGTGCACTGCGCCGGCATACCGAGCCCCGAGGACGTCGACCCCACGGACCTCGTGCGCACCAACACCCTGACGACGTTCACCGCGCTCGAGCAGGCCTGGACCGCCGGGGTCCGCACGGCCGTCCTCGCCTCGAGCGGCGCCATCTACGGCACCGCGTTCTCGCCCGAGCCGCTCGCCCAGCCGTACGTCCCGGTCGACGAGGACAGCCCGCTGCAGTACCTCGACCCGTACGCGCTCACCAAGGACCTGCTCGAGCGGATCGGGCAGATGTACGCGCGGCGCGGCATGACCGTGACGGCCCTGCGGTTCCACTGGATCCTGTCGCGACAGGAGGTGCGCGACCTCGTCGACGCCGTCCCCGAGCAGGAGGGCGCACGCAACCTGTGGGGTTACGTCGACCTCGCGGACGCGGCCCGTGCCTGCCTGCTCGCCCTGGACCCCCGGCCGGAGCACTCCGGGTACGAGGCGGTGCTCGTCGCCTCGGACGAGACGCGCGTGGTCCGGCCGGTCGAGGAGCTGCTGCGCGAGCACTTCCCCGACACCGAGCTCCGGGCGCCGCTGACCGGCACGGCTGGTGCGTTCGACTGCTCGAGGGCCGAGCGCGTGCTCGGGTGGCGCCCCACCTCGCGCTGGCGTGACGGCTGAGCGGGAGGCGGCCCGGGGCCGACCCGCGGCCTAGCCGGTGGGCGGCTTCTCGGCGATGAGCTGGACGAGGTTGCCGCACGTGTCGTCGAGGACCGCGACCACGGCCGGCCCGATGTCGGTCGGCGGCTGGGTGAACTGCACCCCCAGCGCGAGGAGCCGCTCGTGCTCGGCGGCCACGTCGTCGACCGCGAACTGGATCGCCGGTATGCCGTCGGCGGCGAGCGCCGCGCGGTAGGGCCCGACGGCGGGGTGGCCCGACGGCTCGAGCAGCAGCTGCGGACCGTCGGGGTCCTCCTGCGACACCACCGTGAGCCAGGAGTCGTCGCCGAGCGGGATGTCGTGGTGCACGCTGAAGCCGAGCTTCGAGGTGTAGAAGTCGAGCGCGGCCCGCTGGTCGTCGACGTAGATGCTGGTCAGTCGGATCCTCATGGCGTGTCCTCCCGGTCGCGAATGGTGGCTCTGCTCAGTCGTCGAAGACGTTCCAGCAGATCGGGCTGCGGGCGCGCTGGTCGTCCAGGACGAGGTCGCGGACGGCGTCCGGCAGCCGGTCGCGCTGCCACTGCCGCTCCGCGGCGGCCGCCACGTCACCGGCATCCGTGTCGCCGGCATCCTTGTCGCCGGCAGCCTTGTCCCCCTGCGCTGCCGCCCGGGCGGCCCTGATCGCGTAGGCCGCCGCGCCGAGGTCGTGCGCGGCGACGTGCGCCACGGCCACTGCCTGGCCCGCGGACAGGGCTGCGAAACGTGCGGCGTCCGGCAGGCCGCGGCCCGCGGCGTTCGCCTGGAACGCCATGTCGTGCGCCACCGTCATCCGCACCTCGCCACGGATCCACGCCCGGCCCGTCTCGATGGCCTCGCGCGGGCGCCCGTCCTGGCTCTCCCGCTCGAACAGCGGCAGCACGTGCTCGGCGCACTGCAGGGCCCACTCGGCCAGGAGGTGGTGGTGCTCGTCGGTGAGCGTCCCTCCCCGGCGGATGGTGATGAGCCGCGGGTCGCGCTCCTTGGGCAGGATCGGCACGCTGCCTTCCTACCACCGACCCGGGACGGCGTCGGGCCGTCGAGCTGCGCGGGCGGCCACCCGACGCCCACCGGGCGGGCGCCACGTCCCGGCCTCTGGTTGGCTCGGGGCATGTTCTTCGAGGGGTTCGAGGAGTGGGAGCGCGAGCTCGCGACGGGGGTCCGGCTGCACGGCCGCTCCGGGGGCGAGGGGCCTGCCGTGGTCCTGCTGCACGGTCACCCGCGTGCCCACACCACTTGGCACCGCGTGGCACCGGTGCTGGCCGCCGCCGGCTTCACGGTCATCTGCCCGGACCTTCGGGGCTACGGCCGCTCGGCCAAGCCCGAGCCGGACGCGGACCACGAGGTGTATGCCGACCGGGCCATGGCCGCCGACGTCGTCGCCCTCGCGCAGGTGCTGGGCCACGACGGGTTCGCCGTGGTGGGCCACGACCGGGGCCAGGGCGTGGCCTACCGCTGCGCGCTGGACCATCCGGGGCACGTGCGGGCCCTCGGGGTGCTCGACGGCGTCCCGATGGCGGAGGCCGTCGAGCGGGCGGACGCCAGGTTCGCGACGGAGTGGTGGCACTGGTTCTTCTTCGCCGGCTCCCCGCACGCCGAACGGGTCATCACCGCCGACCCCGACGCCTGGTACGGCCTCGACCCGGCGAAGGAGGAGGCGATGGGGGCGGAGAGCTTCGCCTACGTGTCCGCGGCGCTGCACGACCCGGCGACGGTGCGGGCCATGCTCGAGGACTACCGGGCGGGCCTGTCCGTCGACGCCGCCCACGACCGGGCCGACCGCGAGCGCGGGCACCGTATTGCCTGCCCGACGCTCGTCGCCTGGTCGGTGCACGACGACATGGAGCACCTCTACGGCGACCCGGCCGAGATCTGGCGGGACTGGGTCGACGCCCCGGTGGAGACCGCCCGCATCGACAGCGGGCACCACATGGCCGAGGAGAACCCCGACCAGCTCGCGGGGGTACTGGCCGACTTCCTGGCGCGACACCTCTGAGAACCGCAGCAGGGGCTGCCGTCCCGCCCGCTCGAATCGTTCAGAGCTGCAGGATCCGGGTCGAGACCTCGTATGCCGCGGCGACACCCTTCGGGTCGTGCAGTCCGGCGGGCTCGTCGAGGGCTGCGCGGGTGCGCCGGCGCACAGCCGCACCGGGGTCCACGGAGACGAGGTCCTCACAGAGCCCCGCGACGACGACGTGGGCGTCGTGCTCGTCCAGCCCCTCCACCGCCAGGCCGTTGTAGAGCAGCGTCGCCGCCTCCTCGAAGACCTCGCGCGCCATCTCGAGGTCGACGTCAGGGCGTTCACGCGCGACCCGCTCGGCGGTGGCCAGCAGCTGGTCGAACGGCGGCTCGAACTGGGGCGACGGCATACCCGCCAGCGTCGCAACCTCGGCAGCGCTGCGGCAACCGGATTGGGCCGTCAGGCACCCTCGGCGCCGCTCTCCCTCCGCGTGAAGGTCAGGTGGGTCACGCCGCTGGGTGAGGAGACGGTCTCGACGGCATACCCCTCCTCGATGCCCTCGAGGCCGTCCCACAGGCGCACGCCGCGCCCGAGGACGATCGGGACCTGGACGAGGTGCACGTGGTCGACGAGCCCGGCCGCGAGGAAGTCACGGGCCACGGTGGGGCCGCCGCCGATCCGCACGTCGAGGTCGCCGGCGGCCTCGCGCGCCACGGCGAGGGCCTCAGCGGGGGTCGCGTCGAGGAAGTGGAACGTGGTCCCGCCCTCCATCTCCATGGGCGGGCGGGGGCGGTGGGTCAGGACGAAGGTCGGCGTGTGGAACGGCGGGTTGTCGCCCCACCAGCCGCGCCAGTCCGCGTCGTCCTGCCAGCCGGGCGGCCCGAACTTGTTGGCGCCCATGATCTCGGCGCCGATCCCGTGCTCGTGCCGCTGGGCCATGGCGTTGTCGACCCCGTCGCTGCCGGCCGGATCCCAGAAGCGGGTGGCCATCATCCACTGGTGCAGGCGCATGCCGGCGTGGCCGAACGGCGCCTCGAGGGACTGCGGCTCCCCCGTGGCGAAGCCGTCGAGCGAGATCGAGAGGTTCTGGATCCGGGTGAGGGACATGGGGCACGCTCCTGCCTGGGTGGTGGCGCCAGTCTGCCGCGGGGTGACGACATCGTCTGCAGGGTTGACCTGCGAGGGCGCCGGACCTCATCGGTCGGGCAGGTGGCGCGCCGATCGGCCGGTCGGGTACCCCTCGACCGGCCCGACCGCGTACGCTGGGACCTGCGTCCCGCCGCTCGGCGTGGGCGCGCTTCCAGCGACACGGGTCCAGCCCCTCCCCTGCCGCGCGGCCGCACCGGTCCGGTGCGTCGTGCCGTCGGCGGGCAGGCGAGCCGCCCCACGCTCGGTGCCCCGGCACCGTCCTCGGCCCGTGCCGCGTCCGACCCAGGAGAAGGAACCCGCTTGGCACAGCGAGCTCCGCGCCGTTCCGGCGCGTCGCGTCCCACGTCCCGCGAGGGGCGGCGTCCGCGCGCCCGGGACGAGGAGGGCATCCTCCCCGTCCTGGCCAAGGCCGTCCGCCAGGTCGAGGCCGCGGCGCAGCGCGGCCCGGTGCGCCCCGGCGCGCGCACGGCGTACCAGGTGGTCGCCCTGCTCGTGCGCGAGGAGCGCGCGCGGGTCAAGACCGATCCGGAGGTCTCCGAGGCGGAGCGCTCCGCCGTCCTGACCCGGCTCGACGGGATCGCCACGATCCTGGCGAAGACCGCGGCCCGCGACACGTCCCTGCTGGCGCTGCTGGCCGAGGACGCCACCGTCTCCTCCGCCGCCCTCAGCCTCAAGGAGGACATGCTCCGCGCGGCCGGCCGGGAGGTCGAGCCCGAGGAGGAGCCCGAGCCCGACGAGACCGCGGCGGCGCCTGCCGCCCCCCAGCGGATCGTGCCGCCGACCGTCATCGCCCGCCAGCTCGCCAACCCGTTCCTGGCGCCGGACTACTCCGCCGTCCCCCCGCGCCCCACGACCAACCGCCTGGGTGGCTGGGAGCTGCTGACGCCGCTGTTCCGTGCGTTCGAGAGCGGCGGGGACGCGACCTGTATGCCGTTGCCGGAGGACCCGGACCTGCCGATGGGCATGCGCGGGCTGCACCTCATGCGCCACCAGGCCCAGCTCGTGGCGGCCGCCGCTGAGGGCCACCGGACCTTCCTGCTGGCCGACGAGCCCGGCCTGGGCAAGACCGCGCAGGCGCTGCTGGCCGCAGAGGCCGCCGACGCCTTCCCGCTGCTGGTCGCCGTGCCGAACGTCGTCAAGGCCAACTGGGCGCGCGAGGCCGAGCTGTGGACCCCGCGCCGCACCTCGACGGTCGTGCACGGCAACGGCGAGACGGTCGACGGCTTCGCCGACATCGTCATCGTCAACTACGAGATCCTCGACCGGCACGTCGGCTGGCTCGGCGAGCACGGCTTCCAGGGCATGGTCGTCGACGAGGCCCACTTCATCAAGAACAAGACCTCGCAGCGCTCGCGGCACGTCCTCGAGCTGTCCGAACGCATCCGGTCGCGCCGCCTCAACCCGCTGCTCATGGCGCTCACCGGGACGCCGCTCATCAACGACATCGAGGACTTCCGCGCCATCTGGCAGTTCCTCGGGTGGATCGACGACACCAAGCCGCGGATGACGCTGATGGCCGCCCTCGAGGAGAACGGCCTCACCCCGGCCGACCACGGCTTCTACAAGGCCGCCCGCACCAGCGTCATCGACCTCGGCATCGTCCGCCGTCGCAAGGTCGACGTGGCTGCGGACATCCCGTCCCGCCGGATCGCCGACCTCCCGGTCGAGCTCGACGACGAGGCAGGGCGCTCCATCCGCGCCGCCGAGCAGGAGCTGGCGCGGCGGCTGGTGGCGCGGTACGAGTCCGCGCTCGCGACGCGCAAGGTGTCGGTCGTCGTCGACGGCATCGACCACGACCTGGTCCGCCGGGTCGCCGAGTGGGAGCGCGAGGACGGCGGGTCGGACAAGACCGGCGACAACGTCTTCACCGTCATGCGCCGCATCGGCCAGGCCAAGGCCGGGCTCGCGGCCGACTACGCGGCCCAGCTGGCGCGCAACGTCGGCAAGGTCGTGTTCTTCGCCAAGCACATCGACGTCATGGACGAGGCGGAGCAGACCTTCGCGCGGCGCGGGATCGGGTACTCCTCGATCCGCGGCGACCAGACGCCGAAGGCCCGCAAGGTGGCCATCGACGCGTTCCTGACCGACCCCGAGGTCTCGGTCGTGGTCTGCTCGCTCACCGCGGCGGGCGTCGGCCTCAACCTCCAGGTCGCCTCGAACGTCGTCCTCGCCGAGCTCTCGTGGACCTCGGCCGAGCAGACCCAGGCGATCGACCGCGTGCACCGGATCGGCCAGACCGAGCCGGTCACCGCGTGGCGGATCATCGCGGCCCAGACGATCGACCCGCGCATCGCCCAGCTCATCGACGACAAGGCGGGGCTCGCCGCGCGCGCCCTCGATGGGTCGGACGAGGAGGTCGGCTCGTCCGCGGACGTCCAGCTCGAGGCCCTGGTCACCCTGCTGACCAAGGCGCTGGAGAAGCGGCAGGCCGCGGCTCCGGCGACCGAGGTCCCCGCTGCCGCCGACGTCCTCGAGGTCCCTGAGGTCACCGAGGCCTGACCGGCGGGCACCCGGCATACCCCCCGACACTCCCCCGGCACCCCCGCCACTCCCACGCACCCATGACGACACGCCTGCTGCTGGTCGCCGACACACACCTGCCGAAGCGCGCCAGGGACCTGCCCGAGGAAGTCTGGCGAGCCGTCGACGGGGCCGACCTCGTCCTGCACGCCGGCGACTGGGTCGACGTGGCCCTCCTCGACGCGCTGGAGTCCCGGGCCCGGCGCCTGGTCGGGGTGGCGGGCAACAACGACCACGGGGTGCTGCGGGATCGGCTCCCCGAGCTGGCGACCGTGGACGTCGAGGGGCTGCGGTTCGGCGTCGTGCACGAGACGGGACCCGCGACGGGGCGCGAGGCACGGTGCGAGGCGGACCACCCCGACCTCGACGTCCTCGTCTTCGGGCACAGCCACATCCCCTGGGACACGACCACACAGCGGGGCCTGCGGCTGCTCAACCCCGGCTCCCCCACCGACCGGCGGCGGCAGCCCTCGTGCACGTACATGACCGCGGTGGTGCAGGACGGGGTCCTGGGAGCGGTCGCCCTGCACGAGCTGCCGCGCCGCTGACCGGGCGCAGGCACGCAGCGGTCAGGCCCGCAGGACCTGCTCCTGCCGGTACCCGGTCGTCAGGTCGGTGATGGTCACGGCCACGATGCCGGCCGCGTCGACGGTGTAGCGCTCCTCCACGGTGGGGCCGCTCCCGAGGCGCTCGATCGCGATGCCGTCCGGCAGCCGCTCGCCGTCGCGCTGCAGCGCCGGGTCGAACGGGAACACGACCTCGCCCACGGGCGCCAGGTCACCCCTCGGCTCGCCCTGGTCGTCCACCGAGGAGTACTCCACGAAGCGGAACCACCCGATGTTGTGCGCCGCCTGGTACCTCCGGGTCACGACCACCGGCTCGGACGAGGCGTCGGCGCCCACCGACGGCGCGGTCGCGAGCGAGCGGTCCAGCACCGGGTCGAAGGAGACCCCCGCCCCGGCCTCGCGCTCCCGGAAGACGCCGAACCCGCGCGAGAGGCGGTCCTGCAGCGAGAAGCCGGCCGACCGGTCGGCCGCGATGGCGAGGCCGACCGCGGACGACGCGCTGGGCAGCGGCGCCCGGTGCACCCGGCGCCCGAACCGCTCGCGCAGCAGCCTCGGCACCAGGGGAAGACCGCTCGCGCCGCCGACGAGGTAGATGCCGGCGACGCCCTCGAGCCCCATCGGGTCGTCGCCGGGTGGGAGGGTGGCCACGAGCGGCTCCATGGCCGCCACCGACTGCTCGACCAGGGGCGTGACGGCGGCGTAGTAGTCGGCGACGTCGACGCTGACCAGCTGCGGTTCCGTCCCCGGCACCTCCAGGGGCACCCGCCGCGACTGGGGCGTCAGCCGCTCCTTGGCCTCGCGGCACTGGTCGACGAGGGCCGCCCAGTCGCCCGCGGCCAGGTCGTCGCGGCGGGCCCCGGCGGCCCTCAGCGCCAGGTCGGCGAGCGCCTCGTCGAAGTCGTCACCGCCCAGGCGGTTCACGCCGCGCGAGTCGAGGACCTCGTGGGTCGTCCCGTCGAGCTGGACGAGGGAGGTGTCGAAGGTGCCACCGCCGAGGTCGTAGACCACGACGATGTTGCGCCGCGAGGTGATCGACCGGGCCTGCCGGTGGGCGAACTCGAGGCTGGCCGCCGACGGCTCGTTGACCATGCCGGCCACGGTGAATCCGGCCCGGCGGCAGGCCTCGAGGGTGAGGAAGCGCTGGGCGCTGTGGGCCTGCGCGGGCACGCCCAGCACGACCCGGACGTCCTCGCCGGCGCCCGGCACCCGATCCACGCTGGATGCCTCCTGCAGGGCCCGGCGCAGGGAGGCGAAGAAGCCGGTCAGGACCTCGAGCAACGGGACGTCCCGGCCACCGACATCGAGGGTGGCCCCGGGCGCCGTGCCGGGCTCTGCCAGGGCGCGCTTGAACGAGCGCACCACCGGGGTGCCCCGCCGCCCCGCCTCCAGCGCCTCGAAGCCGAACACGAGCCCGTCCCTGTCGAGGGCTGCGACCGACGGGAAGTGGTCGTGGGCGTCCCCGTCGGCGTCGAGGAACGACACGACCGGGTAGTTGCCCCGGTCCGCGTGCGCGACGACCGTGTGCGTGGTGCCGAAGTCCAGCCCGAGATCCATGCCCGCAAGGCTAGGTGCACCCCGGGTCCCGAGCGCGACCCGCGTCCGAGGAGTAGGAAGGACCGCGAGGCCGAGCAGGGGACGCCGGGCACAGGAGAGGATGGGAGCCATGACCGAGGGACGACCGCCGTTCCCGCCGTTCGACGAGGAGACCGCCCGGCAGAAGGTGCAGGCCGCGGAGGACGCCTGGAACACCCGGGACCCGCACCGCGTGAGCCTGGCGTACACACCCGACTCGGTGTGGCGCAACCGCGACACCTTCCTGGCCGGGCGCGACCAGATCGTGGAGTTCCTCACGGCGAAGTGGGAGCGCGAGCTCGACTACGCGCTGCGCAAGAGCCTGTGGGGCTTCACCGGCAACCGCATCGCCGTCCGGTTCCAGTACGAGTGCCACGACCGCAGCGGCCAGTGGTTCCGCAGCTACGGCAACGAGCTGTGGGAGTTCGACGACGCGGGGCTGATGCGGCGGCGCGAGGCCTCCATCAACGACCTCGCGATCTCCGAGGGCGAGCGGCGCATCTTCGGTCCCCGCCCGGAGGACGAGCGCACCCCCGGGCACGACATCCCGCTGCAGTAGCCCACCACCGCACGAGCCGCCCGTCCCGCTCGTGGCGCGCGTCCCGTTCGTGTCGGCCGTCAGGGCACGGCAAGCCGGTAGCCCCGCTTGACGACCGTCTGCACCACCGACCGGCCGCAGACCTCCCGCAGCCGGGCGATGGCCACCTCCGCCGCGTGGGGGTCGGTGGACTCGCCCGGCAGCGCGGCGAGCACCTGGCCCCGCGTCACGATGCCGCCGCCGGCGTCGGCCAGGACCCGCAGGACCTCCAGCCCGCTCGGCGACACGGGCAGCACGTGGCCGTCGAGCAGGGCGACGGTGCGCCGGACCTGCAGCGGTCCGAGCACCGTGGCCACCGCGGACGTCTGCGCCCGCTCGTAGTGCCCGACGAGGGCGCGCACGAGGGCGCCCAGCCGGCCCCGCTCGGGCACGATCGGCTCGATGCCGCGCTCGCGCAGGGGCGCGGCGGTCACCGGGCCGACGGCCGCCGTGACCATGCAGCCGGACGCGCAGCGGTGCACGACCGAGGCCAGCACCCCCTCGCGGTCCGCGGCGTCGAGCCATGCGCTCGCGCCGGGTGCGGAGGTGAAGACCACTGCGTCGACCTCACCGGCTGCCGCGGCCCGGACGGACGCGGCGAGGGCGTCGGGGTCCGGCGGCGGGCCCCACCGGTAGACGACCAGGCTGGCGACGTCGGCGCCGGCTGCGGCCAGCTCGACGTCGAGCCCGTCGGCCCCCGCGCCGTGGTGCTGCACGGCGACCCGCAGGCCGGCCACGCCCTCGGCGAGCAGCAGGTCGAGGATCTCGGCGGACGTCTCGGACTCGGCCACCCAGTCGGCCTGCAGCCCGGCGGCCTGGATGGCGCCGCGCGCCTTCGGGCCGCGGGCGACGATGCGCGCCCGCGCGAGCACCTCCACGAGGTCGTCGGCGAGCCCGGCCGCGTCGGCGGCCTCCACCCACCCTCGGAAGCCGATGCCCGTCGTGACGACGACCGTGTCGGGCGGGTCGTCGAGGAGCGCCCTGGTGGCGGCGAGCAGCTCGTCGTCGTGCTCGTGCGGCACGATCGACAGCGCCGGGGCGTGCCGCACCTGTGCACCGCGCCGGGTCAGCGCGGAGCCGAGCTCGGACGAGCGCCGGTCGGCGGTGACGAGCACCACGCAGCCCGCCATGACCTGCCCCAGGGACGGTGCACTCACGCCGGCGCCTCGAGCAGGCCGGGCTCCTCCAACAGACCGGGCGCCGCCACGTCGCCGACCACCACGACGGCCGGCGCGGCGACGCCCACCTCGCGGCACCGCTCCACGAGGCCCTCGAGGGGTGCAGTGGTGAGCCTCTGGTCCGGCAGGCTCGCCCGCTCCACCACCGCAGCGGGGGTGCGCGGGTCGGCCCCCGCTGCGAGGAGCTGGTCGACGTGCTCGGCGAGGAGGGAGACACCCATGAGGATCACGAGGGTCGCGCTGCGCCCGACGACGGAGGCGACGGCGGCGGGCTCTAGGACGCCGTGTCCGTGCGCCACGTGCACCGAGCCGACGGTGCCGCGGTGGGTGAGGGGTATGCCGGCCAGCCCCGGCCCGCTCAGGGCCGAGCTCACGCCGGGCACCACCTCGACGGGGATGCCGTGTGCCCGGCAGGCCAGCACCTCCTCGCCCCCGCGCCCGTAGACGAACGGGTCGCCGCCCTTGAGGCGGACGACCGTGCGCCCCCGCTGCGCCTGCTCGACGAGGATGCGGTTGATCTCCTCCTGCGACACCGCGTGCAGGCCGGGCGTCTTGCCCACGTCGACCACCTCGACGTCCGCAGGCAGGTCCGCCAGCAGCCCCGTGGGGCCGAGCCGGTCGGTCACGACCACGTCGGCCTCCGAGAGGGCACGGCGGCCCCTGACCGTCAGCAGGTCCTCCGCGCCCGGGCCGCCGCCGACCAGCACCACCCGGCCCGGGCCGGGGCTGCCGGCCCGTCGACGTGGCCGCAGGTCGAGCGGCTCGCACGCCAGCCGGGTCGCGAGCGCGTCGCGGACAGCCGCCACCCGGCGGGGGTCCGGGGTGCCGTCCTGGGACACCACCCCGACGACGAGACCCGCCTGG
This sequence comes from Phycicoccus sp. M110.8, assembly GCF_032464895.1. NCBI lineage: Bacteria > Bacillati > Actinomycetota > Actinomycetes > Micrococcales > Intrasporangiaceae > Phycicoccus > Phycicoccus sp. M110.8. Next base: position 107,026 of record NZ_JAWDIC010000005.1, on the reverse strand, counting down.
GTGGTCGTGGCGGGGGTCCGGGCCGACCCGGCTCCGGAGTCTCCCGCGTTGACGCTCCAGACCCGCCGCCGGTCCGCCCACCGGCAGAGCCGCTCGTTGGCGCGGAGGTCGTCCGTCGCGGCCTGCACGAGCCACATCCCGTCGACGTCGTGCTCCGCGACCTCACGCTCCTGCCAGCGGACCGTCCCGGCCACCACCAGGTCGTGGAGGTCCTCGCACACCTGCGGGGCGACGACGGTGACGAGAGCGCCGTCCGCGGCAAGGCCTGCCGCCCGGCGGGCAGCGACCGGTCCCCCGCCCGCGACCAGCACGGGGCGACCGTGCAGGTCCAGACCCAGGAGCGCCGTCACGACGGGCCGCCACGGTCCGCCGCGCCGTCCTGCGCAAGCCCGCCGTCCCGCGGGGGCGGGCCGACCTGCTCCACCGCGGCGACGTGCACGGTGCCGTCGCGCACCTCGACCGGCCAGGTCCGCAGCGCCTGTGGCTCCCTGCCGACCGCGTCGAGGCAGGCACCGGTCCGGAGGTCGAAGACCTGCTTGTACATGGGCGAGGCCACCGTCGGCGCGTCGCCGCGGGACCCGACGATCCCCCGGGACAGGACCGCGGCGCCGCTGTACGGGTCGCGCTGCTGCACGGCATACACGGCGTCGTCGAAGGTGCGGAAGAGCGCGACCTGGACGCCGCCGACGAGGGCGGCCGTCCCACGCTCGCGCGGGAGGTCCGCCAAGCGGCACACGGGCACCCACGTGAGCGTGCCCCCACCGCCCCGGGCCGCGTCCACGTCCGCGACGTCCACGCGGGCGGTCACCGCCGGACCTCCAGCGTCGTCCCGGCGACGAGGACGCCCTCGCGCCGCTCGTCCGGGGTCGCGGGGCGCGGCTGGCCGCGCTCGGCGACGTAGGCGAGCGAGTCGTCGACCGCATCGGGGGCGTTGACGAACGCGGAGAAGCGCCGCAGCTTCTCGGGGTCGGCGAGCACGGCAGCCCACTCGTCCTCGTAGGACTCGACGTGGCCGGCCATGGCTGCGTCGAGGTCGGCGCAGATGCCCAGGCTGTCGTCGAGGACGACCGCGCGGATCGCCTCGAGGCCGCCCTCGTGGTCCTCCACCCAGGACGCGGTCCGCTGGAGCCGGTCGGCCGTCCGGACGTAGTAGAGGAGGAACCGGTCGATCGTGCGCACCAGCGTCTCGGTGTCGAGGTCCTCGGCCAGCAGCCGGGCGTGCCGGGGGGTGAAGCCGCCGTTGCCGCCGACGTAGAGGTTCCAGCCGTTGTCGGTGGCGATGACGCCGACGTCCTTGCCGCGCGCCTCCGCGCACTCGCGCGCGCACCCGGAGACGCCGAGCTTGATCTTGTGCGGGCTGCGCAGGCCGCGGTAGCGCAGCTCGAGGGCGATGGCGAGCCCGACGGAGTCCTGCACGCCGTAGCGGCACCAGGTCGAGCCGACGCAGGACTTCACCGTCCGCAGCGACTTGCCGTACGCGTGGCCGGACTCGAAGCCCGCGTCCACCAAGCGCTGCCAGATCGCCGGGAGCTGGTCGATCCGCGCCCCGAACAGGTCGATCCGCTGGCCGCCGGTGATCTTGGTGTACAGCCCGAAGTCCTTGGCCACCTGGCCGATCGCGAGCAGCCCCTCCGGCGTCACCTCGCCACCGGGGATCCTCGGCACCACCGAGTACGAGCCGTCCTTCTGCAGGTTCGCCATGACGTGGTCGTTGGTGTCCTGCAACGTCGCCCGCTCGCCCTCGAGGATGTGCCCGGTGCCCAGCGAGGCGAGGATCGAGCCGATGACCGGCTTGCAGATGTCGCACCCGCGGCCGCGGCCGTGCCGGGCGACGATCTCGCTGAACGTCGTCAGGCCCTGCACCCGCACCACGTCGAACAGCTGGGCCCGGGACAGCTCGAAGTGCTCGCACAGGGCGTTCCCGACGGTGACGCCTGCCTTCTCCAGCTCGGTCGTCACGAGCTTCTTCACCAGCGGCAGGCACGACCCGCAGCTGGTGCCGGCCCGGGTGCACGCCTTGACGCCGCCCAGGTCGGTGCACCCGGCCTCGGTCACGGCGCAGCGGATGGCGCCTGCCGTCACGTTGTTGCACGAGCACACCGAGGTGTCGTCCGGCAGGTCGCCGGAGGGCGCGGGCGCGCCGCCCTCCGGGAGCAGGTATGCCGCGGGGTCGCCGCCGAGCTCGCGGCCCACCATCGGGCGCAGCGCGGCATACGCACCGGCGTCACCCACGAGGATGCCGCCGCGCAGGGTCCGGGCGTCGTCGGACATGACGAGCTTCTTGTAGACCCCGGCCACGGGGTCGGAGATCACGACCTCGAGCGAGCCGGCCTCGGTGGCGAACGCGTCGCCGAAGCTGGCGACGTCGACGCCGAGCAGCTTGAGCTTGGTGGACAGGTCGGCACCGGGGAACGCGCCCTGGCCGCCGAGCAGCCGGTCGACCACGACCTCGGCCATGGTGTACCCGGGCCCGACGAGGCCGAGGCAGCGCCCGTCGATGCAGGCCACCTCGCCGACGGCCCACACGTGCGGGTCGGCGGTGCGGCACGCCTCGTCCACGACCACGCCCCCACGCTCGCCCACCTCGAGGCCGGCGTCGCGGGCCAGCTCGTCGCGCGGGCGCACGCCGACGGCGAAGACGACGACGTCGACCGGCAGCGGCGGTCCCTCGGTGAACTCCATCCGCGAGACCTGGCCCAGGTGGCCGACGATGCGAGAGGTGGCCGTCGAGGTGCGGGCGTCGACGCCGAGCCCGGTGATGAGGCGCTTGAGCGCCTCGCCGCCACCCTCGTCGACCTGCAACGGCATCAAGCGCGGCGCGAACTCCACGACCGTCGCCTCGCACTGCAGGGCCCGCAGCGCGCCCGCCGCCTCGAGACCGAGCAGGCCGCCGCCGACGACGGCACCGCGCACCGGGCGGTCGAGCTCGTCCCGGAGCCGCTCGACGTGGGTGCGCAGGGCGGCGACGTCGTCGATGGTGCGGTAGACGAACGCGCCACGCAGGTCCCTGCCCGGCACGGGCGGCACCGCGGCATACGAGCCGGTGGCCAGGACGAGGTCGTCGTAGGCGAGCGTGCGCCCGTCGGACGTGGTGACCGTGCGGGCGACGCGGTCGACCGCCTCGGCGCGCACGCCGCGGCGGAGGGTGACGAGCGGGTCGTCCCAGATCTCCTGGCCGCCGAGCGCCAGGTCCTCGGGGTCGCGGCCGGTGAAGTAGGACGTGAGGGCGACCCGGTCGTAGGGCGCGCGCGGCTCCTCGGCGAGGACGGTGACCGCCCAGTCGCCGGCCGCGTCGCGGGAGCGGAGGGCGTCGACGACGCGCCGCGCCACCATCCCGCCGCCGACGACCACGAGGTGCCGGGGGTCCTGCGGTGTGCTCTCCATGGCCGTCAACCTAGGCAGCCGCGGTTTCGGTGCTGTGGAACATGTGTTTCCCCTTCGTTAAACGGTTTTCACCGGCTCGGAGCGGTCGCGGTGAGGTGCGAGGGCCTCGACCAGGGCGCACACGTCGTCGGTGCACCCGCCGCACCCTGTGGTCGCGCGGGTCGCACGGGCGACCTCGTCGAGGGACTGCGCCCCGTCGCCCAGGGCCGCGGCGATGGCGCCCTTGCTGACGCCGTTGCAGCGGCAGACCGTGGCGTCGTCGGGCAGCGACGTGGGGTCCGCGGCAGTGTCAGTGCGTGCGGCAGCGAGGGCCGGCAGGAGGAGGTATGCCGGGTCGGCCGGTAGCGGCGTACGGCGCGTGTACGCCGCGACGAGGTCGGCTGCGACCTGTCCGGCCCCGACGCAGGTGGCGCCGACGAGGCGGTCCCCCGAGACGACCACCTCCACGTGCCGGCCGGCCCCGGGGTCGCTGAGGCGCAGGCTGCGCCGCTCCGGGTCGTCGGGGCGGGCGCTGCCGCAGACGCCCATGGCCACGACGTCGAGACCGTGCGCCTTGAGCCGGACGACGTCCGTGCCCGACGCCGAGGGGCCGGACGCCGACGGGCCGGACGCCGACGTGTCGGAGGCCGACGGGCCGGCGACGGGCTCGGCCGTCCCGGCGGTCAGGGCGGCGGCCAGGCGGCGTGCCTGCTCCCACCCCTGGGCGACGAGCCCGGTCCCGCCCTCCGGCGGCTGGGCGCAGTCCCCGATCGCGAACACCCTCCGGTCGGCCGGGCTGGCCAGGTCCTTCCCCACCAGCACGCCGCGCCCGGTCGGGAGGCCGGCGGCGGCTGCCAGCGAGGTGTCGACGACGGTGCCGGTCGCGACCACGAGGAGGTCGGCGGGCAGCACCTCGCCACCGGCGAGGCGCACGCCACTGAGCCGGCCGCGCTCGAGGCGGATGCCGTCGGCGCCGACCCCGACCCGGTGCTCGATGCCGAGCCGCGCCATCGCGCCCTCGAGGGCCTGGCTGGCCGCTCCGTCGAGCTGGCGCTCCATCATCGCCGCGGCCGGGTGCACGACCGTGACGCCGCAGCCGCGCCGCGCCAGGCCGCAGGCCACCTCCAGGCCGAGGACACCCGCACCGAGCACCACGGCATTCGTCGCGTTGTAGGTCGCAGCCACGATCTCGCGGGCGTCGTCGATGGTCCGCAGTGCGTGCACCCCAGGGACCAGCGAGCCCGGGTCCGCGCCGAGGTCGGCGAGCGGGGGGATGCGGGCCACGGCGCCGGTCGCCAGGACCAGCTGGTCGTAGCGGTGCCGGAGACCGTCGGAGTCGACCACCACCCGGTCCTCGCGGTCGAGGGCCACGGCGGTGCTGCCGCGCCGGACCGTGAGGCGGGGGTGGGCAGGTGTCGGGAGAGTGAGGGCGGCGAGGTCGTACGCGCCTGCGACGACCTCGCTGAGCAGCACGCGGTTGTACGGCTCGCACGCCTCCGCGCCCAGCACCGTGACGTCGTACTTGCCGGCGCGGTCCGCGGCGAGCAGGTCCTCGACGAACCGTGAGCCGACCATGCCGTTGCCGACGACGACGATCCTCATCGCATCGCCTCCTGTCGCGCCGCCCCGGGAGGCGACGGGTGGGCCTGTGCCACGTCGACGGCGCAGACCTTGAGCTCGGGCATCCCGGACACGGGGTCGGTGGCGGCGGAGGTGACGCGGTTGACGCTGCCCGGTCCGCTCCAGTGGAACGGCATGAACACGGTGTCCGGCCGCACCCGGTCGGTGACCCGTGCCTGCGCGGTCGCGACACCGCGGGCGCTCTTCACCCGCAGGAACGCGCCGGGCTCGACGCCCAGCCGCGCGGCGAGCAGCGGGTGCACCTCCACGAACGGCTGCGGCACTGCGGAGCGCAGCTCGGCCACCCGCCTGGTCTGGGCACCCGACTGGTAGTGCTGCAGGACCCGGCCGGTGACGAGGTACACGGGCGCGTCCGGCCGCAGGTCGTCGGCGGGCCCGACGTGGTCCACGGCCACCATGCGGGCCCGGCCGTCCGGCGTCGGGAAGGTGTCGAGGAACAGCCGGGGGGTGCCCGGATGCGGGGCGTCCCCGCCGGACCCCGCCGGCACCGGCCAGTGCAGGGCCTCGTCGCCGTCGAGCCGCTCGTGGCTCAGGCCGCCGTAGTCCGCCCGGCCCCCGGCGGACGCCCGCGCCAGCTCGTCGAACACCTCCGACGCGTCCGTGCTCCAGCGTCCGGGCGACCCGAGCCGGCGGGCCAGCTCGGCGCAGACCCAGAGCTCGGACCGCACGCCGTCGGGTGGGTCGACCGCCTTGCGCCGCCGCAGCACCCTGCCCTCCAGGGACGTCATGGTGCCCTCCTCCTCGGCCCACTGCGTCACCGGGAGCACGACGTCGGCGAGCCGCGCGGTCTCGGAGGGCACGACGTCGCAGACGACCAGCAGGTCGAGGTCCGCCAGACGCTCCCGCACGCGGGTCGCGTCCGGGGCACTGACGACGAGGTTGGCGCCGTGGACGAGCAGCGCCCGCGGCCCGCCGGGACGGCCGAGGGAGTCGAGCAGCTCCACCGCCGGGAGACCCTTGCCGGGCAGCGACGCGGGGTCCACGCCCCACACCGCGGCCACGTGCGCGCGGGCCGCCGGGTCCTCGATGCTCCGGTACCCGGGCAGCTGGTCCGCCTTCTGGCCGTGCTCGCGCCCGCCCTGGCCGTTGCCCTGGCCGGTGAGCGCGCCGTACCCGCTGCCGACCCGCCCGGGCAGCCCGAGCGCGAGCGCGAGGTTGAGCGCTGCCGTGACCGTGGCGGTGCCCTGGCGGGACTGCTCCACACCACGGCCGGTGAGGACGTACACGCCGGCGCCGCCCCGCGCCGGGCTCGCCGCTGCGAGCAGGCGCGCGGTCCCCCGCAGGGTGGCCGCAGGCACACCGCAGACCTGCTCGGCCCGCTCCGGCCACCACAGGGCGGCGCCGCGACGCACCTCCTCGAGGCCGGAGACCCGCGACGCGAGGTATGCCGTGTCGGCGAGCCCCTCGCCGAGCACGACGTGCAGGAGCGCGAGCAGCACGACCAGGTCGGTGCCGGGGAGCGGCTGCAGGTGCAGGCCCTGCCCGTCGGCCGCGAGGTCGGCGGTGGCGCTGCGCCGGGGGTCGACGACGACGAGCCCGCCGCGGGACCGGACCCCGGCGAGGTGGCCGACCGCCGGCGGCATCGTCTCGGCGAGGTTGCTGCCGAGCAGGAGCACCGCGTCCGCACCGCCGAGGTCCGCCAGGGGGAACGGGAGGCCTCGGTCCAGCCCCAGGGAACGGTTGGCGGCCGCAGCGGCGCTGCTCATGCAGAACCTGCCGTTGTAGTCGATGTTCGCCGTCCCGAGAGCCACGCGCGCGAACTTGCCCAGCTGGTAGGCCTTCTCGTTCGTGAGGCCCCCGCCACCGAAGACGGCCACGACGTCGGGGCCGTCCTCGGCGCGGAGCCGGGCGAGCCGCGCGGCGACGAGGTCGAGCGCCTCGGCCCAGTCGGTGGGGACGAGCTCGCCGTCCGCGCCGCGCACCAGCGGCGTGACCAGCCGGTCGGGCGCGGTCAGCAGGCTCGCGCTCGTCCAGCCCTTCTGGCACAGCCCGCCCCGGTTGGTGGGGAACTCGCGTCCGGCGACCTCGACGGTGGGTCCGGTCGTCGTGAGGGACTGGGCGCACTGCAGGGCGCAGTAGGGGCAGTGGGTGGCGACGGGTGTCTCGGCAGGCACGGCGTCCCCTCAGATCGACTCGCGGGCCAGGGCCGACCCGCGGCGCTGGTAGACCGCCCACGTGGCCGCCGCCATCACGGCATACGCGGCGACGAACACCCACAGGGCCGGCACGAGCGAGCCGTACGCCGCCTTGGCCATGGCGAAGCCGCGCGGGATGAGGAACCCGCCGTAGGCACCCACGGCGCCGGCGATGCCGATGCAGCCGGCCGCGGCCTTGCGGGCGACACCGAGCTGGTCCGCGCCGTCGGCGCCGGCCCGGAACACCGCCGGGATCATCCGGTAGGTCGCGCCGTTGCCGACCCCGGCACCGGTGAACAGGACCATGAAGGCGGCGAAGAAGAGGGCGAAGTCGTGCGTGTGCAGGGCCACGACCGCGGCCACGGCACCGGCGGCCAGCACGGCGAACGACGCGATGGTGATGCGCGCCCCGCCGAGCCGGTCGGCGACCACTCCCCCGAGCGGGCGGGCCAGGGCGCCCACCAGCGCGCCGAGGAACGCCAGCTGCATCGGCGCGCCCGGGAACTGCGTCTTGAGCAGCGTCGGGAAGGCGCCGGCATACCCGATGAAGGAGCCGAACGTCCCGATGTACAGGAAGGAGATGAGCCAGGTGTGCCGGTTGCGGACGGCGACGGCGAAGCTGCGGTAGTCGGCACGCACCCCGCTGAGGTTGTCCATGAACCGCCAGGCCCCGGCCGCGGCGAGCACGGCGAGCGGCACGAACAGCAGCCCGGCGCGCTCGAGGTGCACGCCGGCCCCGACGGCGACGACGGCGGGGACGACCAGCTGCACCACCCCGGTGCCGAGGTTGCCGCCGGCGGCGTTGAGCCCCAACGCCTTTCCCTTCTCCGCTTCGGGGAAGAAGAAGGAGATGTTGGTCATCGACGAGGCGAAGTTGCCGCCGCCGAAGCCGGCGAGCGCGGCGCACGCGAGCAGCATCCCGAACGGAGTGTCCGGCCGGGTGACCACCCACGCCAGCGCGCTGGCCGGGACCAGCAGCAGGAGCGCGCTGACGACCGTCCAGTTGCGCCCACCGAAGGCCGGCACGGCGAACGTGTACGGGATGCGCAGCGTCGCGCCGACCAGGCTGGGCACGGCGATCAGCCAGAACTGCTGGTCCAGGCTCAGGTCGAACCCGGCAGCGGGCAGCAGCGGCACGACCACGCTCCACAGGGCCCAGACGCAGAAGCCCAGGAGCTCCGCGAGCACCGAGAAGACCAGGTTGCGGCGGGCGATGCGGCGACCGCCGCCGCGCCAGAACGTGGCGTCCTCGGGGTCCCAGTGGTCGATCCACCGCCCGGCCCGGCGGACCGGCTGGGCGGCCGGGCCCGACTCGGGTCCTGTGGTGCCCGGCAGCGACGGGGCGTGGGTCGGGGCCTGCGACGCGGTCGGGTGCTCGCGGGTGGGAGAGGACATCGGTGCCTCCTTGTCGGGAGGGCCGGAGGTCTCCGGCCGGCTGTCCCGACAGCATGGGCAGCCGGTGTTTCACGTCCTGCCGGGCGCTGTGAAGCGTCCGTAACAAGTCCCTCTCAGCGCAGCGGGCGTGGCTGTGAGGAGGAGTCGTCGTGCACCCGGCCCGCAGGCCGGAGACGTTCAGTGCGCGATGGCCTCGGCCCGGGCCTTGAGGTTGAGGAGCTGCCGTCGCGCCATGACGAGGTCACCGACGGAGAGGAACGGCGCGAGCACGGGCCTGGTGTCCATGACGACCTTGAGCAGGAGCCGGGTGCCGTTCTCCCCCAACGAAACCAAGAGGTAGGACAGGTACGCGCCGAGGATCTCGCCAGTCAGCTGGCGACCCGGTTCCACCGCCGCCAGCCGCCCGAGAGGCCGGCCGCCGGAGCGGGTGAACGGTTCCCCGACCCGTGGTTCCGCCAGCCCCACCAGGTCGCGCGGCGAACGGCGGCCGAGGTTGTCCAGCCAGTCGTAGGAGTACGGTGCGACACGGACCTGCCCGACCCAGGGCCACACCACCGACGGCGGCGCCTCGACCGTCACGCCGCGCCACGCCTCGAGCGCGGGACGGGCTCCGACGAGGTCGTCGCAGTCGAAGTGCAGCCGGGTCTCGTCCTGCGTGACGCCCCACCGGGCACCGATCACGCGGACGGCCCGTCGGCCAGGTGCTCGCGCAGGATCCGCACCACGAACCGGTGGTCCTCCACCTGCGGCAGTCCGGACACGCCCATCCAGCCCACGACCCCGGCGCCCCGGACGCGCAGCGGCACGGCGCCGCCGGCCGCGGCATACCGGGACGCGGGGAGGGCGAACTTCTCGGCGAGGGTCGTCCCCTGCTCGCGGACCATGCGCGACAGGTGGAGCGAGGAGCGCTCGAAGTGCGTGACCACGCGCCCCTTGCGGCGCAGCCACGCGTCGTTGTCGCTCGTCGACCCCGGCAGGCCGCAGTGGAAGAGCTGGTGCCCGCCGCGCCAGATCCCGATCGAGACGGGCAGCGACTGCGCGCGGGCCGCCTCCGCGGCGCGGCACCCGAGGGCCCAGGCGTCGTCCTCGGTGAGCGAGGGCAGGACAAGCCGCTCCTCCTCCTGCACCAGCTCGTCCAGGGTGGGCCAGGAGTCGTGTGCCGGCATGCCGTGCCTTCCCTTCGCGCGGTTCCGCAGCCGGCCCTCGTGGGCCGCCCGCCCGCGGAGCGTAACCACCGGGTGGGCCCCGGGCAACGGCCGGCGCCGCGGGTGGGCACACCGGCCCGACCCGCGGCACCTCACCCGGGTCAGGGCGTGGCGTGCAGCAGGCCGAGCAGGCCGTGTGCCTCGTCCTGCGGGCCGGCCGTGAACAGCACGTCGTGCGGTGAGCCCTCCGTGCCGTTGCCCGGCAGCAGCGCCCACAGGCCGTCGATGGCGACCGCCCTGCCGGCGCCATCCCTGACGGTGCCGGCGAACGTGAGCGTCGCAGGGTCGAACGCGTGGATCCTGCCGTCGCCGAAGTTCCCCACGAGCAGGTCGCCGGACAGCGACCCGAAGCCCTCGGGTGCGATCGTCATGCCCCACGGCGCGTCGAGCACCCCGTGCCCGGGCAGCCTGCGCAGGAGCACGCCGTCGAGGGTGAAGGCGTCGACCCGACCGCGGCCCTGGCCGGCGACCTCGTCGTGGCGGGCGCTGTCCTGCTTGGCATACGAGACGTAGACGGTGCCCCCGCTGACCATGACGTTGAACGGCGCGTAGCCGCTCGGGAGCTGCGGGTCGGTGAAGCCACCAGGGGTGGTGACCCGCTGGAACGTCCCGTCGTAGACGTCGACGGTGCCGGCAGAGAAGTCCGCCACGTAGAGCCGCGGCCCCTGCGCCGTCTGGCCCATGGCCATCCCCTTGTCGACCGCGCCGGGTGTGACGACGGCGTCGACGGCGTGGGTCGACGGGGGCGCACCGGTGCCTCCGACGGCCGGGTTCCAGCCGCTCAGGTGACCGGTCTCGCCGACGAAGAGGAACCGTGCGGGAGCCGAGTTCCCGGCTGCGTCGTGGACGACGAAGGCCGTGGTCGGGTTCGACACCTGCCCGGTGGGGGCGCCACCGGGGATGCTCACGACGAGCGGCACCACCGCCTGCGTGCTTCCGCCGACCCCACCCCTGTAGAGCGTCGTCACGTCGGCGCCGTTGTCGGAGACCCAGAGCGGGCTCGCACCGAGGTACGAGGCGCCCCAGGCGTTGACCAGGTGCGGGTCGGTGACCTGGGCCAGGCCGGGGACGTCCGAGACGAGGTTCACCTGGCGGTATGCCGTGGGGGCCCCGGCGTCAGCAGGGGCGCCGGCGGCGAGCAGCCCGACAGCGGCACCGACGGCGGCGCCGAGGGCGAGCAGGGGTGTATGGCGACGGACGATGCGTGGCATGGGCTACCTCCCGGATCGGCGGCGCCCCACAGGACGCGGGGCGCCACCCGGTACACGAGGCCGGCGACCGACCGGTTCATCGCCTCGGGAACCGGTCGGTCGCAGTGAGCCGTCAGCCGGCTACTTGCCGAGAAGCACGCTCACGGAGGTGTTGGTCGGGCACTCGGGCATCTCCCGGATGGCCCAGCGGCCGCGCAGCCCGTTGCCCGCGAAGTTCGACTCGGCGTCGCGCTCCTCGACCTCGCCCTCCGACGGCTTCCAGCCGCGGCTGGAGTAGGCCTGTTGCATCTCGGCCAGGGTCTGCTTGAAGGGTTTGGGCGACACCGCGGTCACGACCGTCCGTCCCGCGCTGCGGGCCTCGGTCCCGGTCACCACGTAACCGTCCGGCACGGTCGCCGCGGCCGGGAACGAGGCGGGCAGGTCCACTGCCGTCGCGTCCTTGGCACAGACGGGAGCAGGGGCCTTCGAGCTGCCGCTGGCGGCCGGCTCCTTCATCGCGACCTCCATCTCGTCCGTCCCGCAGGCCGCGAGCACGAGCACCGCCACCGCGGCCAGCGCGGCGGCTGCGGGACGGGAGCCCGTCCGCAGCCACCGCACCGGCTGCGTCATCGCAGGACCTGCATCTGCCGGCTGTTGTCGGTCTCGTCGGACTCCTTGACCGAGTTCGCGGGGTCGACGACCACCTGCACCGTGTGCGTCCCCTTGCCGAGCCGCACGCCCGGGAAGGCCACCGTGGTCGACCGCCCGGCCGCCAGGTCGACGGGGGACGACGTCGCCACGTTGACCCCGTCGACCAGCAGCCGGGTCGTGACGCCCGACGCGGCGGCCTTGCCGGTGTTCGCGACGGTCGTCGTCGCGGCATACAGCCCCGAGGTCTTGGCCACCGACAGCGTGGTCGGGGTCAGGTTCGGCAGGGCGTCGTACGCGGCGTACAGGGTGTTGCCCGACTGCTGGCGCGCGATGGTGGCGTACGCGTCGAAGTTCTGCGTGCCACCCGGCTGGGCGCAGGTGCCGGTGCAGCCGTCGGCGTAGCCGACCTCGACCCGGCCGGTGCGGTCCACCGTGGCGTCCATGAAGTCCAGCAGGTTGCGGTCGTTGCCGCAGGTCGTGCCGCCGGTGCAGATGGAGCCGCGCTGCACCGGGTCGTTCGGCGTCGTGTCGACCGTGACCCAGCTCTTGCCGCCGTCGTAGGTGGTGGCGACGTAGAGGTGCCACACGCCCTTGAAGTTGGTGGCGTCCTGGTAGTTGCCGCCCGTCGTCGTGCCGATGAAGGCGAACGAGGCGCGGTCGTCGTCACCGGCCACGACCGCCGGGAAGACGGTGTTGTGGATGCCGAGGCTCGCGCCGACGTTCTGGTCGTCGGTCCACGTCTTGCCCTTGTCGCGGCTCACGGCGATGCGGGGGGTGCCGTCGGCGGCCTGGTAGCCCATGTACACCGTCCCCTTGGAGCCGATCCCCACGCTGGGGTCGGAGTCACCGGCGGTGCTGGCCGGGTCCTTGCGGACCGACCACGTGGTGCCGCCGTCCTCAGAGACGGCCACGGCCTGGTTGCCGCCGCACGACTTGTTCGGGACGTAGACCGTGCCGTCGGGAGCGACCTTGACGTGCCCGTGCAGGCCACCGCAGTCGAGCAGGGAGTACATCGGGACGGCCGGGCCGAAGGTGGTGCCACCGTCGTGGCTCGAGGCACAGCTCGCGTCGGCGATGTCCTGGCTGCAGTAGTAGACCGCATTGGGGTACGTCGAGGTCGGCAGGGCGCCGATCCCGTTGGGCGAGTATGGGCCGCCACCGACGGTCTGGTGGTCGACGCCGGAGTTGATGCCACCGCCCTGGCTCGGCGACCAGGTCTTCCCCTCGTCGTCGGACCAGCACATGAGCGAGGTCTTGCCGGCCAGCTGGCTCTCGAAGACCCGTCCGGTCGTCGGGTCGGTGAACCCGATCGGGTCGAGGGACGTCGAGCCGCCGGTCAGGCAACCGTTCGTGGGCGTGGCCGACACGTCGGTCCACGTGACCTTCGACGGGATGGTGCTGTCGTCCCACGTCGCCTTGTAGGTGTCGTAGAGCGCCTGGTAGAAGGTCGAACCCGTCTTGTGGCTGCTGCCGATGGACGGCTCACCCGCGTTGTGCGCCTGGGCGAAGGACTCCGGGGCGCCGTACTGGCTGTATGTCGGCGGCGTCGCCGTGCTGGGCGCCGGGTTCGGCGCGATGTCGGTGAGCGTGGCGGTCCCGGTGACCGACTCCCCCAGCGGGGCGTACGGCACGACGCGCACGGTGTAGTCGCCGCTCGTCGGCGGCACCACCATGACCTCGGGGTCGGCGCTCGACGCCGACGACGCGACGACCGCGCCCTTGGAGTCGAGCAGGTAGATGTCGAAGTCGGCGGCGGCGTTCGCCCAGCCGACCTTGACCGTGAGCTGGTGGCTGTCGCCGTACCCGCTGGGGGTCGAGACGTGCAGGGCGAAGTCGTCGCAGAGCTGCGGGCCACAGGTCACGTCACCCGTGGTGCCGGTGACGTTCGCCAGTGCGAACGGGCCGGCGGTCCACTGGGTGCTCGTGCTCGTGTCCGAGACGGTCCCCGAGTCGGGGGTGGCCGCCAGGGCGGGCGCGGCGGCGACGAGGCCACCCACGACGCAGGCGACGGCCAGGGCCGCGAGCCTCGGGCGTGGGCGGAGACGGGCGAAGACGGGTGACACCATGCGCATGGCTCCTCGGTCCGAGCGGGACGAGCCCCCGGGGGGTGGGCTCGCGCGTGGGTTCGACGCCGGGGACGCACTGCTCCGTGGTCTCACCCGACCCCTCAACGAGGCAGTGCCCCTCCGGGGTACGGGTGCCGAGCCACGGGAGTTGGCGACCGGCATGTTTCGCCGGACGCCTCAGCGGGCAGAAACCCGGGTGACGCGGCGCCGCGGCACACCGCCTGCGACCGCCCGCGCCCCCACGGGAGGTGCACGGCATGAGCGACATCCGGGACGAGAGGAACGACGTGCGGGACGAGCGGCTCGCACGCCGCGACGACGTGGTCGACGACGAGCGCTACGGCCGCCGGGACGGTGTGGTCCGCGACGACGGGGCGTATGCCGTCGACGACCGCCTCGCCGAGGGCGCCAACCGCTACGGCGGGGTCAAGGTCGGGTCCGCGTTCTTCGGCTGGCTGACCGCCATGGGGCTGGCCGTCCTGCTCACCGCGGTCATCGCGGCGGCCGGCACCGCCGTCGGCCTCGAGACGGGCACGAACGCCACGACGGCGGCCAACCAGGCGGCGGGCAACGCCGGGACCGTCGGCCTCGTCGGTGCGATCGCGATCGCGGTGATCCTCTTCGTGAGCTACTACTGCGGCGGCTACGTCGCCGGGCGGATGGCCCGGTTCAACGGGGCTCGTCAGGGCGTGGCCGTGTGGGTCTGGTCCGTGGTGGTCGCCATCGTCGTGGGCATCGTCGGTGCCGTGGCGGGGAGCAAGTACGACGTGCTGGGGCGGCTCAACAGCTTCCCGCGGCTGCCCATGCACGTCAGCACCCTGACGACCGCAGGCGCCGTCGCCCTCGTGGTGGCCCTCCTGATCGCCCTCGTCGGGGCCCCATCCTCGGCGGCATCGCCGGCATGCGCTTTCACCGCCGGGTCGACCGGGTCGTCCGCGAGCCGTACTGAGACACCGAGCCCGCGGTGTGACGCCTCGGGGCCCCGGCCGCCGCGCACCGGAGAGCATGCAGGTGGAGGATGAGGAGCATGCGGAGCGGGACGGCGCCCCGGTGAGCGGCACGGGCAGGTAGCCGTGCAGCTGCAGGGCGTCGACGACGTCTTCCGGGCCCTGGACCTGGTGGGCGTCTTCGCCAACGCGGTGCTCGGCGGTGTCATCGCCCGCCGCGAGCGCCTGGACCCCATCGGGTTCGCCACGCTGGCGGTCCTGTCGGGCCTCGGCGGCGGCATCATCCGGGACGTGCTGCTCCAGCACGGGCCGCCCGTCGCGCTCACGGACTACGCCTACCTGGCGACGGCGTTCGCCGGGGCCGCGGCGACGTACCTGGTGACCGTCGAGGGCCGCCTCTGGGACCGCGTCTGGCCGGTGGTCGACGCCGTCGCCCTCGGCTGCTGGGCCAGCGCGGGCGCGACCAAGACGCTGGCGGTCGGCCTGGGTTGGCTGCCTGCCGTGCTCCTCGGGGTCGTCACCGCCGTGGGCGGCGGCGCCGTGCGGGACATCGTGCTGCGCCGGGTCCCGGGCGTGCTGGGTGGCAACACGCTGTATGCCACGGCCGCCCTCGCCGGTGCGGGCACCCTCGTCCTCCTGCGACAGGCCGGCCTCCCGACCATCGGCTCGCTCGGCGGGCTCGCTGTCGGCGCGGGCGTGTGCCTCATCGCCCGGTGGCGCGGGTGGATCCTGCCCAGCGCCGACGCGTGGTCGCCGGCCCGGGTGGTCCCCCAGCGCTACCGCGGCCGGCTCCGGCGCAGGGGCGTGGGCCGCGGGCGCAACCGGGGCCGGCAGCCCGAGCCCGCCAACCCATCACGCACCTCGGAGGAGCCATGACCGAACCGCCGACCGCTGCGACCGTCCTCGCCGACCTGCCGCGAACCCGCGGCTGGCAGGAGGACTTCTACCGGGACGTGCACCAGCACCCCGAGCTGTCCCACCAGGAGCACCGCACTGCTGCGGCAGCCGCCTCGCGCCTGCGCGAGGCCGGGTACGCCGTCACCGAGGGCGTCGGTGGGACGGGCGTCGTGGGCGTCCTCGAGCACGGTGCCGGCCCGACCGTGCTGCTCCGGGCGGACATGGACGCCCTGCCCGTGCGCGAGGCGACGGGCCTGGACTACGCGAGCACGCAGACCGCCACAGACCCTGCCGGCGCCGAGGTCCCGGTCATGCACGCCTGCGGGCACGACGTCCACGTCACCTGCCTGCTCGGGGCGGCGGACCTCCTCGCCGCGCACACCGACCGGTGGTCGGGGCGGCTCGTCGTGGTCCTGCAGCCCGCCGAGGAGCTGGGCGACGGCGCACGACGCATGGTCGAGGACTCCCTCGCCTCCGTGGTGGGGTCCGTCGACGTGGCCTTCGCCCAGCACGTGCTCCCCATGCCGGCCGGCACCGTGGGTACCCGTGCCGGCGCCGTGCTGTCGGCCGCGGACAGCATGCGCGTCACGGTCCACGGCCGCGGCTCGCACGGCTCCATGCCGCAGGCGTCGGTCGATCCTGTCGTCCTGGCCGCGATGATCGTCGTCCGGCTGCAGACCGTCGTGTCACGGGAGGTGGCGCCGACGAGCCCCGCGGTCCTCACCGTCGGCAGCATCCGCTCGGGCAGCAAGAGCAACGTCATCGACGACGTGGCCGTCCTGGAGCTCAACGTGCGCACCTACGACGAGGCGACCCGCACGACGGTGCTCGACGCCATTCGGCGGATCGTGGTGGCCGAGTGCCAGGCGTCGGGGTCGCCGCGCGAGCCGGAGTTCGAGCTCTTCGACCGGTTCCCGCCGACGGTCAACGACGAGGCAGTGACCGGTCGAGTGCACTCGGCCTTCTCGGCGTTCTTCGGCGCCGCCGCGGGTGAGCTGCCGCTCCAGAGCGCCAGCGAGGACTTCAGCGACCTCCCAGTGGCGCTGGGGGCGCCGTACACGTACTGGGGCATCGGCGGCGTGGACCCGCAGGCGTATGCCGCGGCACAGGCCGCCGGTCGCGTTGCCTCGGACGTCCCCGTCAACCACTCCCCGTACTTCGCGCCGGTCGTGCAACCCACCCTCGACACCGGGACGAGCGCGATGGTCGTCGCGGCCCTGGAGTGGCTCACCGGAGGCACGCCGGGCAGCGAGTAGGCGCTCCCGGTCCGACGGGCCTACCCCCGGCTTACTCCCGCGGCAGCACCGTGAGGACTCGCTGCGTGTGCACGTGGAACTCCTTCATGAAGTCCGCCAGGAACTCCCGGGTCGAGGGGTCGGTCACCTGGCCGTCGTCGGGGAACACATCCGGCGAGAACTGGATGTAGGCCTCCGGGGCGGTCATCTGGCGGGCGTTGCAGAAGCTCAGGACGGCACGAAGGCTCTGTTGTGCGAGTGCGGTGCCGATCTGGCCCACCGAGGCGCCGCAGACCGCCGCCGGCATGTGGGTGAACGAGTTCTGGCCCCACGGCCGGGAGGCCCAGTCGATGGCGTTCTTCAGGGCCCCCGGGATCGAGCGGTTGTACTCGGGCGTCACGAACAGCACCGCGTCGGACGCGGCGATCGCGTCCTTCAGGGCGGTGGCCTCCGGCGGGTACTCGTCGTCGAAGTCGGGGCTGTAGAGGGGCAAGTTGCCGATCGGGATCTCGGTGAACTCGAGCTCCGCCGGAGCAAGGCCGATGAGGGCCGCGGCGAGCCGGCGGTTGATCGACGTGGACGAGAGGCTGCCGACGAAGTAGCCGACCTGATAGCTGGGCATGACGGGCCTTCCTGTCGCTGACGGGCGTCAGCATGGCCCATACCCCCGGGCCGCCCCGACCATTCCTTCGCGGCCCGCTCGGCCCGCAGGCCTCAGCCGCGCTGCTGGGCCGCCCAGGACGCGTGCAGCGCCGAGTACACGCCGCCACGGCCGACGAGCTCGCGGTGCGGGCCCCGCTCGACGATGCGGCCCTTGTCGACCACGACGACCTCGTCGGCGGCCTCCGCGGTGGACAGCCGGTGGGCGATCGCGATGGAGGTCCGGCCACGGGTCAGGCCCTCGAGGGCACGCTGGATGCGCACCTCGGTGGACGGGTCGACCGCCGAGGTGGCCTCGTCGAGCACGAGCAGGTCGGGGTCGGCGAGGTAGGCCCGCGCCAGTGCCACGAGCTGCCGCTCCCCCGCCGACAGCGACTCGCCGCGCTGCCCGACCTCCGTGGCCAGCCCCTGCGGCAGGCCGGAGAGCCAGTGGTCGAGGCCCAGCTCGGTGATCGCGAGGCGCACGTCGTCGTCGCTCGCACCGGGCCGGCCGAACCGGACGTTCTCGAGCAGGGTCGCGTCGAAGAGGAAGCCCTCCTGCGGGACGAGGACGACCCGGTCGCGCAGAGAGGAGAACCGCACGTCGCGCAGGTCGGCGCCATCGATGCGCACGGTGCCCTCGGTCGGGTCCATGAGGCGCGTGAGCAGCTTGGCCAAGGTCGACTTGCCCGAACCGGTCTCCCCCACGATCGCCACCCGCGAACGGGGTGCGATCGCCAGCTCGACGTCGTGCAGGACGGTCTCGCCACCGGGGTAGGCGAACGAGACGTGGTCGAAGTCGACGCTGATCGGCCCGCGAGGCAGGACCACCCCGTCGTCGCCCGGGTCGGCGACGTCGGCCGGGGTGTCGACGACGCCGATGACCCGGCGCCACCCTGCGACGGCGTTCTGCAGCTCGTTGAGGATCTCGGTGGCCTGCTGCACCGGCTGGGTGAACAGGTTGACGAGGAACAGGAACGCCAGCAGCTCGCCGAGGGTCAGGTGGCCGCGCGTCGCCTGCACGGTTCCCACGACGAGGACGACGGCCAGCGTCAGCCCCGCGACGAGCTGGCCCGAGGAGAACGCGACGACCGACCGGACCTGGGCGCGGATGGACGCGGCGCGGTGGGCATCGATCGCCGCGTCGATGCGCTCCGCTGTGCGCTCCTCCACGCCGTACGCCCGGATGGTCGAGGCGCCCACGACCGACTCGGAGACCGCCGCGAGGAGGTCGCCGACCCGCTCGCGCACCTGCGTGTACGCGCGACCCACGACCCGCTGGAAGCGCCGGATCACCAGCAGCAGCGGCACGAAGCACAGCCACACCACGGCGGCCAGCAGCGGGCTGTAGTAGACCATCAGCCCGGTCGCCACGACGATCTGCCCGAGGCTGAGGATGAGGATGATCCCGCCGAACTGCACGAACTGGCTGATGGTGTCGACGTCGGAGGTCACGCGGCTGACCATCGACCCGCGGCGCTCGGTGTTCTGGGTGAGCATCGACAGGTCGTGGATGTGCCGGAACGCCTTGAGCCGCAACGTCGCCAGCCCCGCCTCGGACGCGCGGTAGAGCCGCACGTTCACGGCATACGCGCTCAGGGCGGTGGCCACGACGGCGACGAGCGCGAACAGGACGTACCGGGTGACGAGGGCCGGGTCGGGGCCGCCCTTGCCGAGCAGGCCGTGGTCGGTGGTCTGCTGCACGACGAACGGCACGACGATGCGCCCCACCGTCGTGACGGCAGCCAGGCCCAGCGTCACGCCGATGCCCTTGCGCAGCTCGGGCGAAAGGTTCAGTCCGCGCCGCAGCGTGTCGACGGTGCCGAGCGAGGACGTGGCGTCGATGGACGTGCTCACGCGTTGACCTCCTCGTCGGACGCGACGGCCGCGCGCTCGGCCGCCTCCCGGGCGTATGCCGTGACGAGGCGCTCGTACCCCGCGCACCGACCGAGCAGCTCGCCGTGGGTGCCGTGGTCGAGGACGCGGCCGTTCTCGACGTAGACGATCTCGTCGGCGAGGGTGATCGTCGACATCCGGTACGCGACCACGAGGACGGTGGTCCCCTCGCTCGTCCGGCGCAGCGCGCCGAGGATCGCCTGCTCGACCGAGGGGTCGACCGCGCTCGTCGCGTCGTCGAGGACGAGCAGCCGCGGCGACCGGATCACCGCCCGGGCCAACGCGATCCGCTGACGCTGGCCGCCCGACAGGGACGCGCCCCGCTCCCCCACGTGGGTGTCCAGCCCGGCGGGGAGGGCCCGCACGAACTCGGCTGCCTGCGCCACCTCGAGGGCGTGCCACACCTCGTCGTCGGTGCGCTCCACGCCGAGGGTGACGTTGCCGCGGACGCTGTCGTCGAACATGAAGGTCTGCTGCGGGACGAGCGCCCCGGCCGCCGGCACCCCGCCCCGGGCGACCTCGCGCAGGTCCACGCCGTCGATGCTGACCGTGCCGCGCTCGGGGTCGACGAGCCGCAGGGTGAGGTTGGTGAGCGTCGACTTCCCCGACCCGGTCGGGCCGACCAGCGCCACCGTCGAGCCGGCGGGGACGTCGATGGTGACGTCGTGGATCGCACGGAACTGCGAGGCGTTCCCCTCGTCGTCGACGACCTCGTAGGAGTAGTCGACGCCGGTGAGGGTCGAGTGCGCGGACGTCCCCTGTGGCAGGGTCGCCTCGCCGTGGGTCAGCTCGCCGCGGGCCCGCAGGACGGCGTCGACGCGGTCCCAGCCGACGACGGTGCGGGGCAGCTCACCGAGCACCCAGCCGAGGGCGCGCACCGGGAAGGCCAGGACCGAGATGAGGTAGGCGACCTGGACGACGTCGGCAGGCTGCAGCGCCCCCGACGCCACCTGGTGGGTGCCGACTGCGAGCACGGCGAGGGTGCCGAGCGTGGGGATCGCCTCGATGACCGGGTCGAAGGTGCCACGGGTGCGGCCGACGTCGACGTTGGCGACCTGGAGGCGGCGGGTGACCTCCTCGAACCGGTCCGCCTCCTGCTGCTCGCGGCCCATCGCCTTGACCACCAGGGCCGCCTCGAACGACTCGTGCGCGACCTCGCTCACCTCGGCCCGCAGCTGCTGGGCGCGGGCGATCCGCGGCGACATCGCCCGCTGGAAGACCATGTTGGCGAGGAAGAGGGCGGGAAAGACCGTGAGGCCGATGATGGCCATGACCGGGTCGACCAGGACCATCTGGACGATGCCCGCGATGAGCATGACGATGACGCCGAGGGCCATCGGCAGCGGCGCGAACACGTTCCACGTGGCCTCGACGTCGGCATTCGCGTTGGACAGCAGCTGGCCCGAGGGGTGCCGGTGGTGCCACGACAGTGGCAGTCGCAGGTATTGCCGGGTGACCTCGCGGCGGAACTGCGCGGCGACGTTGTACATCGTGTAGCCGGCCGCGATCCGTCGGATGACGACGCCGACGACGTTCAGGCAGACGACGCCGGCGACCCAGCCGAAGGTCGCCCACAGCTGGTGGGCGGTCGCGTGCCCGGCCTCGACGGCCGGCTGGACCTGTTCGCGGGTGACCTTGCCGATGGCCCACGCCGTGAGCACGGTCATCACGCCGTAGAGCGTGCTGCCCGCCACGGCGAAGGCGAACCAACGGGGCTCCCGACGGACCCCGACCCCCACGATCCGGAGGGCACGACGCAGCGACGGGGCGGCGTCGACGGGCACAGCGAACCTCCGCAGGGTGGTGGTGGGCGAGACGGCAAGCGTATGCCGCGACAGGCATGATGATCGCATGACCTCCCTGGCCCGCCGCGAGCGGTTTTCCCTCTGCGACACCCTTGCCGAGACGGGGCCGGACGCCCCGACCCTGTGCTCGCCGTGGACCACCGCCGACCTCGCCGCGCACCTCGTCATCCGGGACCGCCGGCCGGACCTCGGCGTGGGGATCATGCTGCCGCCGCTGGCCGGGCGGCTTGAGGCGGGGATGAAGGAGTACGCCGCCAAGCCGTGGCCCGAGCTGGTGGAGCTGGTGCGCTCCGGGCCGCCGGTGTGGTCGCCGGTCCGCGTCCCGCAGCTGGACGACCTGGCCAACCTGGCCGAGTACTTCGTCCACCACGAGGACGTCCTGCGCGGTGACGAGGTCCCCGGTCCGCGGCGGCAGGTCTCCCCGGGGCTTTCCGACGCCCTGTGGTCCCAGCTGTCGCGCGTGGTCCGGCTGTGCTTCCGCCGCAGCCCCGTCGGCGTCGTGCTGTCCACCCCCGACGGCCGCCGCATCCACGCCAGGGCGACCACCGAGCTCGGCACCGTCGTCCTCGAGGGCCGGCCGGAGGAGCTGCTGCTCGCCGCGTTCGGACGACACCGCGTCGCCGAGCTCGAGGTGACCGGCGGCGACGAGGCCGTCGCCGCCCTCTGGGCCGCGCCGGTCGGCCTGGGCTGAAGGGCGACCTGTCCCACGCAGCTGTGCCGCGTTGTCCCTGTGGTGCGGGACACCCGGCCCACCACGGTGGTGGAACACCAGACAGAGCCCTTTCGGGCCCGACCAAGGAGTTCCACCGTGAGCACCACCGAGTTCACCTCCCGCACCCTCGTCCGTGACGACGTCGCCGACAGCACTCCGACCACCACTCCGGCCTCACCCCGGGCCGGCCGTGGCCGGCTGTGGGCCCTCACCGGGCCGCTTGCCGCTGTCGCGGCGTCCGCCGGGTCGGTCGTCGCCGACCTGGGCAACCCGGTCTACGACCCGGCGACCTCCGGCGACGCCGGCCGGATCCTCGCCACCCTGGCCCAGCACGGGGGCGCGCTGACCGCCTTCCACGTCGTGACCTCGGCCGCGGCGCTGCTGCTGCTCGTCTGGGGGGCCGGTGTGGCGCGCAGGCTGCGCGCCACCGTGCCCGACGGCAGCATGCTGCCCACCGTGGCCGTCGCCGGCACCACCGTCACCTCGGCGGTCCTGCTCCTCGGGACCGGCCTGGACACCGAGGTCATCGAGGGCGTCACCCGCCCGGAGACGTTCGTCGACGAGACCGCGGCCCTCTACGGCCACTGGATCGGCACCATCCCGTACCTGTGGACCGCTGTGGGCCTCACGGGCCTGGCCATCGCGTGGGCCGCCTGGCGCCACCGCGCGGTCCCGCGGTGGATCGGCCTCGTGGCCCTGGTCCTCGGCGGCCTGACCGCGGTGGCCGGGGTCTCGCCACTGGAGTACATCGCCAGCCTGCCCGGCGAGTTCATGGTCCTCGTCACCGGACTCGGGTTCGCCGTCGGCGACCGGGCCCACCGCCGGGGCTCGGACTCGCCAAACGGGTCCGCCGAGGCCTGACCTCGGGCGACAATCCCCCTGTGACCGTGACCGCACGCACGATCGCCTCCGCGACGGCCCCCGCCGACCGTCGCCGGCAGCTCAGGCTCGGGCTGCTGGCGACGGCCGGCGTCGTCGTGTTCGTCGCGACCGTGCTGCTGGCGGCCCAGGTGAGCCGGGCTCAGCGCGAGTCCTACGGCATGTCCCTCTCGCCGGGCTGGGACTCCGGCCTCAACGGGCTGGTGCTGCTGGCCCTCGGGCTCGTCGTCGTCCGGCGCCTGCCGGGCCACGCGGTGGGTCGGGTCATGGTGCTGTTCGGGCTCTTCTGGCTGCTCGTCGGCTTCTGCGACGCCTACGACGGCTGGGCGCTGCGCGACGCGCCACCGCCGGCCGTGGGTGCACAGCTGGCCCTGTGGTTCTCGGGCCGCTTCGGGAGCTTCCTGCTCGTCGGCGTGCCACTGCTCCTGCTGCTCTACCCCACCGGACGCTTCCTCGCCGGCGCCTGGGGCGTCGTCAGCAGGCTCGCCGTCGCCGTCGTCGTCCTCTGGGCCACGGCGGTCGTCCTCCTGCCCGGCAGCCTCAACGGAGACCCGACCGGTGCAGCAGGCCTGTCGTACGACGCGGGCACCCTCCCCGTGGACCCCGGCGTGGGGGACGCGGTCACCGGGGTGCTGGGCGTGCTCGCGCTCTGTGGTGGGCTCGCCAGCGTCGTCGTGGTGTGGCGCCGCCACCGTCGCTCGACCGGCCTCGAGCGACGGCGCATCCGCTGGCTGCTCTGGGCCGCGAGCGCAGTGGTCGTCCTGTTCGTCGCGGCATCCCTGGTTCCGCTCTCGACGCGGGCCCAGGACGTGCTCTTCGCCGTGGGCGTCCTGCTGCCCGCGGTGGCGGTGACCATCGGGCTGGTGCAGCCCGACCTGGTGGGCGTTGACGAGCTGCTGTCGGGCACCCTGCTCAACGGTGTCGCGGCGATGGCCGTGGTGGCCGTCGACCTGGCCGTCCTCGCCCTCCTGACCGACGGGCTCGGCGTGCGGCTCGACCAGCGCACCGAGGTGGTGCTGGTCCTGGGGCTCGGGGCCGTGGTCTACCTGGCCCTGCGGCACCTGCTCGTCGGCCGGGTCCGCAGGCTCGTCTTCGGCACCCGCGACAACCCCTACGACGCCGTCGCAGGCCTCGCCTCGCGGCTGGAGTCGGCGGCGGACGCGCGGGGCCAGCTCGCCGCGGTGGCCGACGCCGTGGCCGGGGCCTTCGGGGTCCGCTACGTGCGGGTCGAGGTGGACCGGCCGGGCGGCCGGCTCAGCGCCACGCACGGGTCGGAGCCGGCGGCCACGCGCACCCTGCCGATCACGTTCCGTGAGGCGACGATCGGGCGCCTGGTCGTGCCGCGCGACGGCGTGCGGGCGCGGCTGTCGGCGCGCGACGAGGCCCTGCTCGGCGACCTGGTGCGCCAGGCGGCCCTCGCGGCCCGCAGCGCCCGGCTCACCGAGGAGCTGCAGGACAGCCGCGAGCGACTGGTGCTCGCCCGCGAGGAGGAGCGCCGACGGGTCCGCCGCGACCTGCACGACGGCCTCGGACCGGCGCTCAGCGGGGTCGTGTTCCGCATCGAGACCGCCCGACTCGTGCTGTCCCACGATCCCCTGGCGGCGTCCCAGAGCCTGGATGTGGCCGTCTCCCAGGTGCAGGACGTCGTGGCCGACGTGCGCAGGCTCGTGCACGACCTCCGGCCCCCGGCCCTGGACGACCTGGGCCTCGTGGGTGCCCTGCGCCAGCAGGCGACGTCCCTGTCCGCGCAGGGCTTCACCGTGCGCGTCGAGGCCGACGGCGTGGACGCGCTGCCCGCGGCCGTCGAGGTCGCGGCATACCGGGTCGTCGGGGAAGCCGTCACGAACGCGGCGAGGCACGCCCGCGCCACCCGGTGCGACG
The DNA here is from genome assembly GCF_032464895.1 of Phycicoccus sp. M110.8. Classification (NCBI taxonomy): domain Bacteria; kingdom Bacillati; phylum Actinomycetota; class Actinomycetes; order Micrococcales; family Intrasporangiaceae; genus Phycicoccus; species Phycicoccus sp. M110.8. The sequence continues at coordinate 82,489 of NZ_JAWDIC010000005.1, read as the reverse complement.
TCTGCCTCGAGGCCACGGCCGGCGAGCTGCACCTGCGCGTCAGCGACGACGGCACCGGCGTCGACCCCGGTGCCGTGGCGGGCGTCGGGCTGGTGTCCCTGCGCGAGCGCGTCGCCGAGCTCGGCGGCCACGCCGAGGTGGTCTGCCCGCCCGAGGGTGGCACCGTCGTGCGCGCCCGGCTGCCCCTGAGGAGCGCACCGTGACCGATCCCGTGATCCGCGTCGTCCTCGCGGACGACCACCAGGTCCTGCGCGACGGGCTCGTCGCGCTGCTCGACGCTCTCCCCGGCATGGAGGTCGTCGGCACGGCCGCGGACGGGCGTGACGCCGTCCTCACCGCGCGCGAGACCGAGCCGGACGTCGTCGTGATGGACATCCAGATGCCGCTCCTGGACGGCATCGAGGCCACCCGCCAGGTGGTGGCGGCCCGGCCGGCCACCGCCGTCGTCATCCTCACCATGAACGAGGACGACGACACGATCATGGGCGCCCTGCGCGCGGGTGCCCGCGGCTACCTGCTCAAGGGCTCCTCGGCCGCGGAGGTGCAGCAGGCGATCCGCGCGGCGGCGGCGGGCGGCATGGTCTTCGGGGCGTCGCTCGCCGCGCGGATCACCGACTTCCTCTCGGGGAGGCCCAATACGCCCGACGTGCCGTTCCCCGAGCTGACCGACCGCGAGCGCGAGGTCCTGGACCACCTGGCCGCCGGGCGGTCCAACGCCGACATCGCCCGGCTGACCCACCTCTCGGACAAGTCGGTCCGCAACGCGGTCTCCTCGGTCTACGCCAAGCTGCACGCCGCCGACCGGGCCGACGCCATCATCAAGGCCCGGGACGCAGGTCTCGGCCGCGACTGACCGGCCGGGCCTGCCGCCCTCAGCCCCTGGGCAGCGAGCGGCCGTCGGGCAGGGTGCGCCCGGACACGAGCGACACCAGGTCGCCGAGCGGGGCGCGGAGCGCCTCGCCGCTCCCCCAGGACCAGTCGGCGTCGGTGGCCGCCAGGAGCACGCCGGACAGGTCGACACCGAACCACGACCCGCCCGTCGCAGTGACGGCTTCCAGCACCGCCACGACCGCCTCCTGAGGCGCCACGGTCGGCACGTCGAGGGCGACCGTGACGTCCAGCGAGTGGATCACAGCGTGGCTCAGGGCACCGGCCGCTCCGCCGCCCGGCGGCTGCCACGCGTGCAGCTCGGGCGAGCGCAGCTGGTCGAGCAGCTCCCCCCGGGGCAGGGCCGAGTCGCGTGCCGCCACCGCGTTCGACAGGAAGCCGAAGTCCCCGCCGGCCGCGGCCATCTCCGCGCCCCACTGCTCCGGCGTCAGGCGCGCCGGCATGGTGACGTGGGCGACCAGGTGCGCCACGGTCCAGCCCTCGCACAGCGACGGGCGTGTCCACGCGTCGGCGAGCGCGGAGCTCCCACTGGTGTCGCCGACGTGGGCACCCTGGCCGCCGGTGTCGAGGAGGTCGGCGAGCCCGGTGAGCGTGGGGGCCACCAGGTCCTGCAGGTCGGTCATGACAGTTCCTCCTGGACGAGGGTGCTGAGGCGTCGCTCGAGCTTGTCGAGCGAGGTGGCGAAGCCGGCGCGGGCCCGAGGCCTGCGCGCCGCCTCGGGGACGTTGCGCTGGGTGATGGTGACGGCGGTGCGCCCGTCGCCGAGGTCGCGGAGCGTGCTGGTGGTGTGCATCCCCGACGCCACCTCCACCCAGGCGAGCCGTTCCGGCGCGACGACCTCGGTGAACGTGGCGACCATCCGGTGGCTGCCGTGCGCCCCGACCATGAGCGTCTCGAACCGGCCGCCCGGGCGCAGCTCGACGACGATGCCGTCCACCGGCGTCATCAGGCCCTCAGGCCCCCAGAACTGCGCCAGCTCGGACGGGTCGGTCAGGCAGTGCCACACCAGGTCGCGGGGGGCCGCGAACACCCGCTCGTGCACGAGCTCCTCCCCGTGGTCCTGCTCGTCGTTCATGCGTCCCCCTTCTGCTGCACCCTGGCGAGGTGCGACTCCAACCGGTCCATGCGCGCGGCCCACGTGCGCCGGCTCTCCTCGATCCACGACTCGGCCGCGCGCAGCACCTCCGGCTCCAGGCGGCACGGCCTGGCCTGCCGGTCGCGGCCACGGCTCACGAGCCCGCAGCGCTCCAGCACCCGGATGTGCTGGGACACGGCCTGCAGGCTCATGGCATACGGCTCGGCCAGCTCGGTCACCGTCGCGTCGCCGCGACTGAGCCGCGTCACGATGTCCCGCCTCGTGGGGTCGCCGAGCGCGGTGAACACCGCGTCGAGGCGCGTCGCGTCGATGGTGGCCATGGCGCTATTCAAGCATTCGCTTGATCAAGCGTCCACTGGAATACGAGGCGTCTGCTCGCGCCACCCCCGCGCGCAACACGGCGGTTGCGTGCGGAAAACGGCAGTTCTCGACCCCCGTTTTCCGTCAGCAACTGCCGTTTCGCGGGGGTGCCCGGTGCGTGGGGCCGCGGTCAGCGGACGGGTATGCCGTCATGCGCCAGTGCCGCCTTCACGTCGCCGACGGTGAGCTCCCCGAAGTGGAAGACGCTCGCCGCCAGCACGGCGTCGGCACCGGCGTGCACGGCCGGGGCGAAGTGCTCGACCCGGCCGGCGCCCCCGCTGGCGATGAGCGGGATGCGCAGCTCCGCGCGCACGAGCCGGATCAGCTCGAGGTCGAACCCGTCCTTGGTGCCGTCGGCGTCCATCGAGTTGAGCAGCACCTCGCCGGCGCCCAGCTCCTGCGCCCGCACGCACCACTCGACGGCGTCGATGCCGGTGCGCTGCCGCCCGCCGTGGGTCGTCACCTCGAACCCGCCGAGCAGCGACCCGTCCTCGCCCCGCCGGCGCCGCACGTCGGCGGACAGCACGAGCACCTGCGAGCCGAACCGCTCGGCCACCTCGGACACGAGCTCGGGCCTGGCGATGGCGGCCGTGTTGACCCCGACCTTGTCGGCACCGGCCCGCAGTAGCCGGTCCACGTCGTCGACGCTCCGGACTCCCCCGCCCACGGTCAGCGGGATGAAGACCTGCTCGGCGGTGCGGCGCACGACGTCGTACGTGGTCTCGCGGTCGCCGCTGCTGGCCGTCACGTCCAGGAACGTCAGCTCGTCGGCGCCCTGCTCGCCGTACGCCTTCGCCAGCTCGACGGGGTCGCCGGCGTCGCGCAGGTTCTCGAACTGCACGCCCTTGACCACGCGGCCGGCGTCGACGTCGAGGCAGGGGATGACCCGGGTGGCGAGGCTCACCCGGGAAGGGTATCCACCTAGGGTGAACGCCATGCCCGTCGACCGCACCACGGACCACGTGAGCCAGATCGTGGCCCTCGTGGACTCCACCCCCGCGCGCTGCGGCGGCACCCACCTCGTCGCGATCGACGGCCCCAGCGGCTCGGGGAAGACGACCCTCGCCCGGCAGGTCGCGGACGTGCTCTCCGCGCCCACCGTGCACATGGACGACCTCTACCCGGGCTGGGACGGCCTGCGGGCAGGGACCCACCGGGCGGACGAGTGGATCGTCCGCCCGCTGCGCGAGGGCCGCGCGGCCCGGTACCAGCGCTGGGACTGGCACGCCGAGCGGTATGCCGAGTGGGTCCAGCTCCCCGCGACCGACGTCGTCGTGCTCGAGGGCTGCGGCTCCGGCGCCCTGCCCGGTGGTGCCTTCGCCTCGGTGCTGGTGTGGGTGGAGGCGGCCGAGGACATCCGGTACGCCCGGGGCATGGCCCGCGACCCGGGGTTCGCCCCGTACTGGGACCAGTGGGCCGCCCAGGAGCGGCGCCTCTACGAGGCCGACCGCACCTGGGAGCGAGCGGACGTGGTGGTCGACACGACCTTCGGCCGGGCCTGACCCGCGCGTGGTCGGGCGCGACGACGGCGCGTACTGCCAGAATCGGCCCATGGAGCCCGTCGACGACACCGAGGCCGCGCAGGTGGCCCCCACCGGCGACGTCGACGCCGGGACGGACGACCTCTACCCGGCCGAGGACACGGGCCTGCGAGCCGTGCACGACGCGGTCGTGATGCTCGCGGAAGGCCTGGGCGAGGACACGCACCGGGTCGCCTCGGCACCGGTCGACGGTCTGGTCGAGCCCTGGGTGCGGGTCGCACGCACGACGGAGTTCGCGACCGTCGGGCCCGGCCCCGACGGGACGGTCCGGGTCGGCCTGGCCTTCGCCGACGAGGTCCCGCCGGACGAGCGCCTCTCCCCCGCCGGCGGCTTCGGCGCGGCCACCCACTGCCTGGACCTGCCGGCCGACTGCGACGAGGACGACATCCGCGCGCTCGAGCCGCTCCTCGAGGCGGCCTACCTGCAGAACGGCTGATGGCAGCCACCGGAGGCCGGGGCGAGCGCGCGCTGCCGCGGGTCCCCACCTCGGCCGACCTGGTCCGCGCCGCCGCGCGCTCCCGCCGCGAGGCCAGGACCCGGACCCGCCGCATGCTGGCCCGCCTGGCCTTCGTGGTGCAGTGCGGGCTCGGCGCCGCGACGGCGTGGTGGGTGGCCACCCACCTGCTGGGGCACCGGCAGCCGTTCTTCGCGCCGGTCACGGCGATCGTGTCCCTCGGCCTGTCCTACGGCCAACGGCTGCGCCGCGTCACCGAGGTCATGATCGGTGTCGCCGTAGGCGTCTTCGTGGGCGACGCCTTCGTGCACTTCTTCGGCACGGGCACCTGGCAGATCGTCGTCGTCGTGGTCCTCGCCATGAGCATCGCCGCCCTGCTCGGCGCAGGGCTGCTGCTCACCACCCAGGCGGGGGTGCAGTCGGTCATCGTGACCACGCTGACCGCCGCACCCGGGTACGCCTTCACCCGCTGGCTCGACGCCGTCGTGGGCGGGGTGGTCGCGTTGCTGTTCACGGCCCTCGCGCCCACCGCCCCCATCCGCCGACCCCGGCAGCAGGCGTCGGTCGTGGTCCAGGAGATCAGCGAGATCCTCGCCGACACCGTGCGCGCCGTCCGTGAGCGCGACTCCGACCTCGCCACGGCGACCCTGTCGCGCGCCCGGGCCTCCGAGTCGATGCTCGACGAGCTGCGGTCCCTGTCCGCCGAGGGCATCGCCGTCGTGCGGCTCTCGCCCTTTCGCAGGCGCCACCTGCCGGGCGTGCAGGCCATCGCCGACCTGCTCGAGCCGTTGGACCGCGCCATCCGCAACCTGCGGGTGCTCGTGCGTCGCGCCGCCGTGGCGACGTGGCGTGACGAACCCGTCCCCCCGGCATACCTGCGGCTCGTCGGGGCCCTGGCCGACGTGACCGGCGACATCGCCCGCGAGCTCGGCGAGCGGCGGCTGCCCACGAACGCCCGCGCCGGCCTCTACCAGGTGGCCGAGCTCAGCGCCGTGCTCGACCCGGGCTCAGGGCTTTCGGCGGAGGTGATGCGCGCCCAGATCCGCTCCATGGTCGTCGACCTGCTGATGCTCACCGGCCTCTCCGCGGACGAGGCGCGCGACCACGTCCCCGAGTCGATGACCACCGGTCCCGACGACGGCTGAGCCGCCTGCAAGACTGGCCCCGATGTCGCAGGCCACCGTCCGTCCCGCCCCCACCGCCGCCCCGCCCACCTGGCTGGTCACCGTCGGCCTCGTCGCCGTCGCCGTCAACCTGCGCACGGTCATGGCCAGCGTGCCCCCGCTCGTGCAGGACATTGGCCTCGACCTGCACCTCGGCAACGCCGCCCTCGGCACGCTCACCACGCTGCCGGTGCTGTGCATGGGGCTCTTCGCACCGGTCGCGCAGCGCGTCGCGGCCCGGGTCGGCGCGGCCGCCGGGGTGCAGGCGGCCGCGGTGTGCGTCCTGCTGGGCCTGCTGTCCCGGTTCGGTGGCGGCCAGGTGTGGCTGCTGTATGCCGGGACGTTCGTCGCCGGGGTCGGGATCGCCCTCGGTGGGACGCTGCTGCCGGGGCTGGTCAAGGAGCTGTTCCCGCCGGAGCGCTCGGGGCTCGTCACGGGCCTGTACATGCTGGCGATGATGGGCGGCGCCGGAGCCTCGTCCGCGCTGTCGGTGCCGCTGCGCGACCGCCTCGGGTCGTGGCAGGGCTCGCTCGGCTCGTGGTCGGTGCTGGCCCTCGTCGGCGTGCTGGCGTGGCTGCCGATCTGGCGCGGGCACACGCGGCTGCGCGCCGCCGACCCTGTCGTCGTGGTCCCGACGCGGCTGCCGTGGAAGCACGCGACGGCGTGGCTGGTCGCGGGCTACCTCACCATCCAGTCCGTCGAGTTCTACTCCTCGCTGGCCTGGCTCGCCCCCACGTATGCCGCGCGCGGCTGGGACCCGACCCACGCCGGGTACCTCCTCAGCGTCTTCACCGCGCTCCAGCTCGTCTCCGGGCTGCTCGGACCGGCCCTCGCCGACCGCGTCCACGACCACCGGGCCCTGCTGATCGGCGCCTCGGTGCTCGGCCTGCTCGGGCAGGCCGGGCTCTGGCTGGCGCCGGGTGCTGCGCCGTGGGTGTGGGCGGCCGTCCTCGGCTTCGGGCAGGGCGCGTCCTTCGCCCTCGGCCTGGTGCTCATGGTCGACTACGCGTCGACGCCGGCCGCGAGCGCGCGGCTCGCGGGCATGGCGTTCTTCTTCAGCTACACGATCGCCTCGCTCGGGCCGGCGACGCTCGGGGCGCTGCGGGACGCCACGGGCGGGTTCGGCGCGGTCTGGATGGTGCTGACGGTCCTCATGTTGGGGCAGGTGGCGTTCGCGGCCGTGCTCCGGCCGGGGCTGACCCGCATCCCCTGACCCGGCGGCGCTGACCCGCATCCCTGACCGCATCCCCTGGCCCGGCGGGCTGTCAGCCCCCGGTGGGATGCTGCCCCCATGGCGTACGACCACGAGCTCGCCGACCGCCTGCGCACCGCGCTAGAGGACGTCGACGGCGTGCAGGAGAAGGCGATGTTCGGCGGCCTGGCGTTCCTCGTCGGGGGCCACATGGCGGTCGCCGCGAGCGGCCAGGGAGGCCTCATGGTCCGGTGCGACCCGGACCGCACGGGCGAGCTGGTCGCGGGCGGTGAGGCCGAGCCGATGGTGATGCGGGGCCGCGAGATGGACGGCTGGCTGCGGGTGCCCTCCGACCGGGTGGAGACCGATGCGGCGCTCCAGCGGTGGGTCGACACCGGCGTGGGGCATGCCGCGTCGCTCCCCCCGAAGTAGGCGCTGGCCCCGCTCGGGAGGCGGTGGTCGGGGACGCCCACGCGCGGCCCGGCTTAACCTGACCTGCCGCCCACCGGAGTGCGCCCGGGCGGACCGGGCCTGTTTGGGATGCCCCACGACCGGGAATACATGCACCAGCCGTGACCCGGTGTGCGGCCTGCGAGGGGACGCTTTGCGGCCCGGGCCCGGGCCACGGCGCGGGCGGACGGTGGGACCCGGGGTTGAGGACCCGGGATTGAGGCGAGGGGCGGGCCGGCCTCGGGGAGTGCCAGCCCCTCCCCCTGCGCCTGCCCCCTGCCCCTGCCCCTGCCACGGCCAACGCCACCCGCCACCGGCGCTGCCGCGCTCGCGCTCTGCATTGCCTCGCTCGTCGGGGCAACGCAGAGCGCCCGCCACGGTAGGCCGGGGATGGGCGTGAGGACCGGGCCCTGCCATCGCCACTGCCACTGCCGCTGCTACTGGCGCTGCCTCCGTTTCTGCTTCTGCCACGGTCGCGCTGCCGCTATGCGTTGCCCCGCGCCTCGGGGCAACGCATAGCGTCCGCGACACGCGGTCGGGTGGAGGCTCGGTCCCGATGAAGGCCCAGTCGCGCTGGAGACCCAGTCGCGATGCAGACCCAGTCGCGCTGGAGACCCGTTCGCGATGAAAGCCCAGTCGCGGTGGGGACTCAGCCGGGGGTGACGTCGGGGCTGGGTACCGACGGGCCCAGCGCCTGCACCAGCGCAGCCAGCCGCCCGGCCTCGGCCCGGCCGAAGCCGGCGTCGGCCTTCTGGATCGCCATGACGGCCAGCGTGTCGGTGTCGCTGAGCTCGATCGTGACCCAGGGGTCGCCCTCGCCGAACCGCACGTCCACCACCTCCCGCCACGAGACCGTGCGGGTGAGGAACAGGTTCCGGATGGTCAGCGACTCACGCGTCGGCACCGCGCGGATGCTCGCGAAGCGCCACAGCAGCAGCGCCATCGCCACGCCCACCCCGGCGAAGAACACCCGGTCGCCCGCACGCCAGGCCCCGCCCTGGGCCGGGCCGGGCAGCACCACGGCGACGACGGCGAAGAGCAGGACCGTCGCCACGGCCGACACCGTGGCCACCGCGCGACCGCGCCTCGGCCGGAACGGCGCGAAGGCTGCCTGCTCGTCCGCGCCGGGTCCCCGCCCCCGAGCCCCTGCCATCGTCACAACCGGCAGGCAGCGATGTCGGTGACCAGGATCGCCCGCGCCCCGAGGTCGTAGAGCTCGTCCATGATCGCGTTCGTCCGTGCGCGCGGGACCATGGCGCGGACCGCTGCCCACTCCTTGTTCTGCAGGGCGGACACGGTCGGCGACTCCAGGCCCGGCGTGACCGCACAGGCTGCCTCGACCAGGTGCGCCGGCACGTCGTAGTCGAGCATCACGTAGTGGCGGGCGGTGATGACGCCCGTGAGGCGGCGGCGCAGCACCTCGACGCCCGCCGACTCCCCCGTCCCCTCGCGGCGGATCAGGACGGCCTCGCTGCGCAGGATCGCGTCCCCGAACACCTCGAGGCCCTGCTGGCGCAGGGTGGTCCCGGTCTCGACGACGTCGGCGATGACGTCCGCGACCCCGAGGGTGATGGCGGTCTCCACGGCCCCGTCCAGCCGTACGACCTGCGCGGAGACCCCGGCCTCGGCGAGGTGCTTCTCGACCAGGCCCGCGTAACTGGTCGCCACGCGGCGACCGCCGATGCCGGCGACGTCCGCGCAGGTGCCGGGGCGGGCGGCATACCGGAACGTGGAGCCGCCGAAGCCCAGCGTCATGACCTCGATCGCGGCACTGCCCGAGTCGAGCAGCAGGTCACGGCCGGTGATGCCGCAGTCCACGGTGCCGGAGCCGACGTAGACCGCGATGTCGCGCGGGCGCAGGTAGAAGAACTCGACCTCGTTGTCGTGGTCGGTGACGACGAGCTCCTTGGAGTCGCGCCGGACGCGGTAGCCGGCCTCGCGGAGCATGTCGACCGCGGGCTCGGACAGGGACCCCTTGTTGGGGACGGCGATGCGCAGCATGGTGCGGGCTTTCGTGAGAGTGGTGGCCGAGAGGTGTGAGTGGTGGCCTAGAGGTGGGCGTAGACGTCGTCGAGGCTGATGTCGGAGGCGACCATGAGCACCTGCACGTGGTAGAGCAGCTGGCTGATCTCCTCCGCGGCGCGGTCCTTGCCCTCGTGCTCGGCGGCCATCCAGACCTCGGCGGCCTCCTCCACGATCTTCTTGCCGATGGCATGCACGCCGGCGTCGAGCGCGCGCACCGTCCCCGAGCCCTCGGGGCGGCTCACCGCCTTCTCGGACAGCTCGGCGTACAGGTCGTCGAAGGTCTTCACGAGCCCAGCGTACGGGGGGCGAGCTCGGCCAGGGTCACCGCGGTCGCCACCGCGGCGACCGCGGCCTCGTGCCCCTTGTCCTCGTTCGACCCCGGCAACCCCGCGCGGTCGAGGGCCTGCTGGTCGTCGTCGCACGTGAGCACGCCGAAGCCGATCGGGATGCCGGTGCGGGTGCTGACGTCCGTCAGGCCGTGCGTGACCCCGCTGCACACGTAGTCGAAGTGCGGTGTGCCCCCGCGGATCACGACGCCCAGCGCCACCAGCGCGTCGAACGACGGAGCGAGCCGTGCGCACGCCACGCTCAGCTCGACGGTGCCGGGCACCCGCACGAGCGGGACGTCCTGCACCCCGCACTCGGCGAGCCCGCGCTGCGCTCCCGCAACCAATCCGTCCATCACCTCGGTGTGCCACGACGCGGCGACGATCGCCACCCTCAGCCCGCTGCCGTCGGCCGTGACGGTGGGGGCTCCCTGGCCGCTCATGCGATCTCCCTCATGCGATCTCCCTCATGCCGTCTCTCCCGTGTCAGCCGTGTCCACGACCAGGTCGTGGCCCATCCGGTCCCGCTTGGTCCGCAGGTACCCGCGGTTGGCCGTCGTCGGCGCGACCTGGAGCCGCTCGACCGAGTCCACCGCGATCCCCAGCCCGCGCAGCGCCTCGACCTTCAGCGGGTTGTTCGTGAGCAGCCGCACGTGGTCGACGCCCAGGGCCGTGAGCACCGCGGCCCCTGCGGCGTACTCGCGCGCGTCCACCGGCAGGTCCAGTGCGGTCTGCGCGTCGACCGTGTCGAGACCGTCGTCCTGGAGCGCGTACGCCTGCAGCTTCGCGAGCAGCCCGACACCGCGGCCCTCGTGGCCGCGCAGGTAGACGACGACGCCGCCCTCGGCCGCGACCCGCTCGAGCGAGCGCTCGAGCTGGGGGCCGCAGTCGCAGCGCAGCGAGCCGAACGCGTCGCCGGTCAGGCACTCCGAGTGCAGGCGGACCAGCGCGCGGCGCTCCGGGACCCCGCGTGGGCTCACCAGCGCCACGTGCTCGTCACCGGTGACGGCGTCGCGGAAACCGACGGCCCGGAAGTCGCCGTGCCGGGTCGGCACGACCGTCTCCGCCACCCGGGCGACGCGGTCGTACCGCTGTCGGTGCGCGACGAGCTGGGCGATGGTGATGACCGGCAGGTCGTGCACGGCACCCATGGCCTGGACGTCGGGCAGCCGCATCATCGTGCCGTCGTCGTGGACGAGCTCGCCGATCGCGGCCGCCGGCGCGAGGCCCGCGAGCCGGCACAGGTCGACCGCCGCCTCGGTGTGCCCCGGGCGAACCAGCACCCCGCCCTCGCGGGCGCGCAGCGGCACCACGTGGCCGGGACGGACGAACGTGTCGGCCGTGGACTCCGGGTCGGCCAGCAGCCGGACGGTGCGAGCGCGGTCCGCGGCCGAGATCCCCGTCGTGACGCCTTCGGCCGCGTCCACCGTGACCGTGTATGCCGTGCGGCGGGGGTCGCGGTTGTCGGCGACCATCAGCGGCAGTCCCAGCCGGTCGGCCACCTCGGGCGTGACCGGTGCGCAGACGTATCCGCTGGTGTGCCGGATCGCCCACGCCATCCACTCGTCGGTCAGCGTCTCCGCGGCCAGGACGACGTCGCCCTCGTTCTCGCGGTCCTCGTCGTCCGTGACCAGCACCGGCCGCCCGGCGCGCAGCGCGTCCAGGGCCTGCTGGATGGTCGACAGGGTCCTCATGCCGCAGCCACCGCCTCCGGCTCACGGTCGGGCTCCTCGACCCGGGACGCCTTGAGCCACACGAAGAAGCCGTAGAGCACGAGGCCCGCGTACACGGCATACAGGACCGCCGACGGGTAGAACTTCGAGTGCACCAACAGCGGCACCCCGACGAGGTCGACACCGATCCAGGCGAGCCAGAAGTCGTTCCAGCCGCGGGCCATCGCGTACGTCGCCACGATCGAGCCGACGAAGATCCACGCGTCGCACCAGAAGTACCAGCGGGGGGCGGGCCAGCCGGCACCGATGAGCGAGAACACCCACTGCAGGACGACGACACCGCCGACCCAGAAGCCGAGGTAGCCCAGGCGCTCGCGGGCGGTGGCCCAGCGCGGCGTGATGACAGGCGCGTCCTCGTCCGAGGCGTTGAGGCGGCGCACGGCGTTCCAGCGGTACCAGCCGTAGATGCTCGTGATGATGAAGAAGACCTGGCGGCCGGCCTGCCCGAGCAGGGTCTCGTGCTGGGGGTTGGAGAACGCGACCCCGAAGAAGACCGTGAACAGCAGGACGTTGCCGAGGATGCCGATGGGCCACGCCCAGATCCGCCGGCGCATGCCACCGATCGCGGAGGCGAAGCCGAAGACGTTTCCGACCACCTCGCGCCACAGGATGTGCTGCGAGCCGATGGTCAGCTGCGCCTCGAAGAGCTTCTCGAGCCAGTTCATGCGGGGATCTCCTGGGAGTCGGTGGTGCCGGATGCGGGGGTGGGGGTGGTGGGTGCGGGCGTCGGAGCCGGGGTGCCGGGCGCGGAGGCCTGGCCGGTCGCGAGCAGGCGCTCGACGTACTTGGCGAGGACGTCGACCTCGAGGTTGACGGGGTCCCCGACGCCCTTGTGCCCCAACGTCGTCAGGGCCAGCGTGGTGGGGATCAGCGAGACCTCGAACCAGTCGTCGGCCCCGTCGGCGCCGACGGCCGACACCGTGAGGCTCACGCCGTCGACCGTGATCGAGCCCTTCTCCACGACGTAGCGGGCGAGGTCGGCGCCGAGGCTGAACCGCACGACCTCCCAGCGGTCCCCCGGGGTCCGCGCGAGGATCCGGGCGGTGCCGTCGACGTGGCCCTGGACGACGTGGCCGCCGAAGCGACCGCCGGCCGCCATCGCCCGCTCGAGGTTGACCCGGTCGCCGGGCGCGAGCGCCCCGAGGCTGGTGCGGGCCAGGCTCTCGGCCATGACGTCGACGGTGAACCGCTCCTCGTCGTGCTCGACCACGGTCAGGCAGACGCCGTTGACGGAGATCGAGGCCCCGTGGACGGCGTCCGACACGACCAGCGGGCCGGCGACGGTCAGGCGGGCGGAGTCGGCGCCGCGCTCGAGCGCCACGACGTGGCCGAGCTCCTCGACGATGCCGGTGAACATCAGCGGGTCTCCTTCAGGCAGGCGGTGATCCGCACGTCGGTGCCGATCAGGGTGATGTCGGTGGGGTCGAGGCGCAGTGCCTCGTCGATCGTGGTGATGCCGAGGTCGCTGACCGACGGCCGGCCGCGACCGAGCAGCACCGGCGCCACGTACGCGACGACCTCGTCGACGAGCCGGTCGTACATGAACGCGGCCGCGACGGTCGGGCCGCCCTCGAGCCAGACGTGGTGGACCCCCGCCCGGGCCAGCGCCTCGAGGACCTCCTTGGGACTGCGCGTGCGCAGGTGCCAGGTCGGCGCGGCGTCGTCGAGCACCCGGGCCTGCGGTGGGAGGTCGCGCTCCCCCATCACGACCCGCAGCGGCTGGGCGTCCATGAGGGTGCCGTCGGGGTGCCGGGCGGTGAGGTGCGGGTCGTCGGCGAGTGCCGTGCCGGTGCCGACCAGGACGGCGCCACAGCGGGCGCGCTGGTCGTGCACGTCGGCCCGTGCCGCGGGACCGGTGATCCACTGGCTCGTGCCGTCGGCTGCGGCGCTGCGCCCGTCGAGGGTGGTGGCCAGCTTCCAGGTGACCCACGGACGGCCGGTGACGACGAGGTGCGTCCACGTCCGGTTCAGCGCCTCGGCCTCGTCGGCCAGCACCCCTGCGACGACGTCGACCCCCCGCTCGCGCAACCAGTCCGCGCCCCCGGCCGCGACCGGGTTGGGGTCGGACTGCGCGTGGACGACGCGGCGCACGCCCGCGGCATACAGCGCCTGCGCGCACGGCGGCGTGCGGCCGGTGTGGTTGCACGGCTCGAGGGTCACGTATGCCGTGGTGCCGGCGGCGCGCTCCCCGGCGGCCGCCAGGGCGGCGGCCTCGGCATGCGGCGTCCCGGCGCCCTCGTGCCACCCCTCGGCGACGACCTCGCCGTCGTCGGCGACCAGGACGCAGCCGACGCGAGGGTTGGGGTCGGCCTCGGGTCCCCGGGCGGCCAGGGCGAGGGCACGACGCATCAGCGCCAGCGTGCCGGGCTGCTCGCCCATCGTCCCGCCTCCTGCTCCAGACCGTTCGGTCGAGCTCCGGGGGACGTGCGGTCGGGGGACCTCAGGGCAGGCGGCGGGTCACGAGGGACCCGACCGCGCGACCTGGGGGTCCCGCGTCCACGTGCTGCCTACCATCCGGACTTTCACCGTCGGTCCAGGAGTTCCACCTGGTCAACCGGCCGCTGGCTGCGGTCGGGTCGCGGACTGTCACCGCCGGTTCGGACTTGCACCGACCCCGGAGCACGTGTGTCGCCGTCCAGTATGCCAGCGCGTGCCGGGAGCGGCAGACACGGTCCGGGTGACGGTCCTCACGGCCGCCGTCCGCCGCGACTCAGGCGGGGTGGGCGTGGGCGGTCGCGAGCGCGCGCAGCTCGTCGACGGCAGCGGCCGCGTCCTGCGCGCCGTAGACCGCGGACCCCGCCACGAAGACGTCGGCCCCCGCCTCGGCGCACTGCTCAATGGTCGACGCTGACACCCCGCCGTCGACCTGCACCCAGACCTCACCGCCGAGGCGGCGCACCGCCTCCCGGACCTGGGCCACCTTGGGCATCTGGTCGGCCATGAACGACTGCCCGCCGAAGCCGGGCTCGACCGTCATGACCAGCACCATGTCGAGGTCCGGCAGCAGGTCCTCGTACGGCGCGAACGCGGTGCCCGGCTTGACGGCCATCCCGGCCCGGGCCCCGGCCGCACGCAGGTCCTTCGCGAGGGCCCGCGGGTCGCGCGCCGCCTCGACGTGGAAGGTCACGGACGAGCCGCCGGCCTCGGCATACATCGGCGCCCAGCGGTCGGGGTCCTCGATCATGAGGTGGCAGTCCAGCGGGATCGGGCTGACCCTGGCCAGGGCCTCGACCACGGGGAGGCCGAGGGTCAGGTTGGGCACGAAGTGGCCGTCCATCACGTCGACGTGCGCCCAGTCGGCGTTGCTGATCCGCTCGAGCTCGTGCTGCAGGTTGGCGAAGTCGGCGGACAGGATGCTGGGCGAGATCTGCACGGGCACACCCTAGCGACGGCGACTCGGCCGAACGGACCGCCTCGGGCTGAAGGACCACCACGGGCCCCCGACAGCGACCACACTCGCCGCGTGCTGTGGATCGTCCTCGTCGTGGCCCTGGTGGTGCTGGCCGCGGCCATGGTCGCCGTGGAGCACCTGCGGGCGCGGCTCGTCCTGCGCCGGATGAACGCGCTCATGCTCGCGGGGCGTCACGACGAGGTGATCGTGCACCCCGGGCCGCCCCGGCCGTACGCCGGGCTCGCCGCCCGGGTGCGGGCGACCTCGGCGGTGGTGACGGGTCGGTACCACCTCTCGCTGCAGCTGCTCGAGCGGCCGGCCGGGCCGACGGCCGACCCGGCCGCGGTGACCGAGGCGGACGTCACGGTGAGGGCGACGGCCCTCCTCGGGCTCGGCCGGTACGAGGCGGTGGCGCAGCTGCTCGGTGACGACCCCGTCGTCCCGCACCGGCGCAGGATGCGCGCACAGGCGGCGATCGAGACCGGCCAGTACCGGCTGGCCGACCGCCTCCTGGCCGGGCCGGACACCGACCCGGTCGACGAGGCAGGGCGCCTGCGCATCCTCGGTGACCTGCACGAACGACGGGGGCGCGTCGGCGAGGCCGAGGCGCTCGTGGCGGACGCGCTCAGGGCGTATGCCGCGTGCTCCCTGCCCCCGTACGAGGTGGACATGGGGTACTGCCACGCGCAGCTCGCCTGGTGCGCGCTGGCCAGGGGCGACGTCGAGACCGCCCTGGCTCAGGTCGACCGGGCGAGGCAGCTGCTGCTCACGCGCCCGGACAACGCCCCGGGGTTCTGTGAGCTGGCCTGCGTCGCGGCCGAGGCCTCCGCCGCCGCCGGTGAGTCGGCGGCCGCCGACGAGCAGGTGGCGACGGCTCGACAGCTCGCCGAGCAGATGGACTCCCCGGCTGCCCGGGCCCGGGCGGCGCGCGCAGCAGGCACGGTCGCGTGGAGGCTCCACCGGCCGGACGCCCCCGACCTGCTGAGGGCAGCGCTGGCGCAGCACGAGGCACTGGGCGAGGTGCCCGCCGCGGCCGTCGTGAGGCGGCTGCTCGACGCCCCGCCTGCACCGCCGGCGTGAGGCCGGCTGGTCAGGCCCGCTTGCGCAGCAGCGCGAGGAACATGCCGTCGGTGCCGTGCACGTGCGGCCACAGCTGGGCGCTCGGGCCGTCGCCGGGCACGGCGACGGGCTGGCCGGCCGCGTCGCGGAGGTACTCGCGCACGTCCAGCTGCTCGATGTCGTCGCGCCGCTTGAGCACGTCGCCGACGACGAACTGCGTCTCGGCGAGGTGTGGGCTGCACGTGGCGTAGGCGACCACGCCACCAGGCGCCGTGGCGTCGATGGCGGAGGCCAGCAGCTCGCGCTGCAGCGACCCGAGCCCGGCGAGGTCGGCGGGCGTCCGGCGCCAACGCGCCTCGGGCCGCCGTCGCAGGGCACCGAGACCTGTGCAGGGCGCGTCGACAAGGACGCGGGCGTAGCTGCCCGGCTCGTCCTCCCCCACGGTGCGGCCGTCGCCGGTGCGGACCTCCAGCACCCGACCGGCGGCCGACGCGCGCTCCAGCGCGGGACGCAGGGTCTGTCGCACGAGGTCGGCCCGGTGCGGGCTCACCTCGTTCGCGACGAGGTCGGCCCCGGCCTGGACCGCGAGCGCGGCCAGGAGCCCGGCCTTGCCGCCGGGCCCGGCGCACAGGTCCAGCCAGCGCTCGGTGCCGGCGGCCTCCACGGGCACCGCGGCCAGGGCCAGCGCGAGCAGCTGCGATCCCTCGTCCTGCACGGCCGCCCGCCCGTCGCGCACGGCCCGGATGGCCCCCGGGTCGCCCGACGGGAGCACCGCACCCACCGGTGAGAGCGGCGACGCCTCGGCACCCGCCTCGACGAGCTCGGCCACGCTGCACAGGCCCGGGCGCGCGACGAGCGACACCTTCGGGGGGTCGTTGTCCGCGGTCACGAGGGCGGTCAGCTGCTCGTCGACCGTCTCCGGGGTCGCCGCGCCGTGGCCGAGCAGGGCTGCCCTCATCGCCTTGACGACCCACTCCGGGTGCGACTGCTCGACCGCCAGCCGGGCCGTGAGGTCGCCCTGCGGCACCACCTCGGCCAGCCAGGCGTCGCGGTCGCGCTCGCTCACGCGGCGCAGCACGGCGTTGACGAAGCCCGCGGCCCCCGCGCCGTTGACCTTGCGCGCCAGCGCGACCGTCTCGGCCACCGCGGCGTGCGCCGGCACGCGCATCCCCAGGATCTGGTGCACCCCGAGGCGCAACGTGTCGAGCACCCCCGGGTCGACCTTGGTCACCGGTCGTCCCGCCGCGACGGCGACCACCGGGTCGTAGAACCCGTGCATGCGCACCGCCCCGTAGACCAGCTCGGTGGTGAAGGCCGCGTCCCGGCCGGTGATGCGCCGGTCGCGCAGGACGGCGGGCAGCTCGAGGTTGGCGTACGCGCCGTCCGCGACCGCCCGCAGGACGGTGTATGCCGCGAGCCGCTGCGGGTCGCTCGTGCGCCCGCGCTCGCTCGGCCGCTGGCGCGACCGCTGGGGGGCCCGGTGCGGGCGCCGGCCCCCACCCGAGGAGCCGCTCGACCTCTGGTCAGCCACCGAGCCGCTCCCCTGCCTCGATCCGGACACCGCGCGCCCAGTCGGCCGCGGCCATCTCCTTCTTGCCGTGCGGGCGGACCGCGCCGAGGCGCACCACCCCGGACCCCGTGCCCACGTGGACCTCGCGCTTCCCGGCGGCGAGCCGGCCGGGCGCCAGCGGCTCCCCGGCATACGCACCGTCGACGGTGAGGGGCGACAGCTTGAGCCGCTCGCCCCTGAAGGTCGTCCACGCGCCGGGCGCGGGCGTGCAGCCGCGCACGAGCCGGTCGACGGCGACCGCAGGGCGCTCCCACCGGACCTCGGCGTCGGCCACCTCGATCTTGGGCGCGAGCGAGACGCCGTCGGCCGGCTGGGGCACGGACGTCAGCGAGCCGTCGGCGATGCCGTCCATGGTGGCGACGAGCAGGCCGGCGCCGCCCTCGGCGAGGCGGGCGAGCAGGTCGCCGGCCGTGTCGGTCGGTCGGACCCGCTCGGTCATGATGCCGTAGACCGGTCCGGTGTCGAGGCCGGCCTCGAGCCGGAACGTCGACGCACCGGTCACCTCGTCCCCTGCCATGACGGCGTGCTGGACGGGCGCGGCCCCGCGCCAGGCGGGAAGGAGTGAGAAGTGGAGGTTGACCCAGCCGTGGACCGGGATGTCGAGCGCCACCTGCGGCACGAGCGCGCCGTACGCCACGACGGGGCAGGCATCCGGGGCGATCTCCCGCAGCCGCGCCAGGAAGTCCTCGTCCCGTGGACGCGCGGGGGTGAGCACCTCGATGCCGTGCTCCTCGGCACGCCGGCGCACCGGCGACGGGTGGAGGGTGCGTCCGCGGCCCGAGCGTGCGTCGGGTCGGGTGACGACCGCCACGACTTCGTGGGAGGACGCGAGGAGCGCGTCGAGGGACGGCAGCGCCACCTCGGGCGTGCCGGCGAAGACCAGCCGCATCAGAGCGCCCGGCCGAAGGTGGCGTGCGGGCTGGCCTTGACGACCGGCGCGGGACCGTCGCCCCACTGCGCCTCGCGGATGGCCTTCATGGCGGCCTTGCGCTGCTCGCGGTCCATCCGGTCGATGAACAGGATGCCGTCGAGGTGGTCGGTCTCGTGCTGCAGGCACCGGGCCATGAGCTCGGTGCCCTCGACGACCACGGGCTCGCCGAACTGGTTGAAGCCCTTGGCCACCGTGCGCAGCGCCCGGGGCGTCTCGAACCGCAGGCCGGGGAAGGACAGGCAGCCCTCGTCGCCCTCCTGCAGCTCCTCCGACAGGTCGAGGTCGGGGTTGACCAGGTGCCCGAGCTCGCCGTCGACCCAGTACGTGAACACCCGCAGCCCCACGCCGATCTGCGGCGCCGCGAGACCGGCGCCGGGGGCGTCCAGCATCGTGTCGGTGAGGTCCTTGACCAGCTGGCGCAGCTCGCGGTCGAAGTCGACGACGGGCGCGGCCGGCGTGCGCAGCACCGGGTCCCCGAAGAGGCGGATGTTCTGGATCGGCACCTGAGCAGTCTAGGTGCGCGGCTCCCCCAGCTCGGCCGGGGTCGGCGCCGGCAGCCCCCGAAGCGCCAGCTCGCGGGCCAGCTGCGCCGGCGTCGTGAACGTGATCGCGTCCATGCCCACCGAGGCCGCCGCCTCGACGTTGGTGGGACTGTCGTCGACGAAGATCGCGCCCAGGAGGTCGACCGGCGCGTCCGCGGCCAGCCGATGGAAGACCGCCGGGTCCGGCGTGGCGACCGAGATCCGGCCGGAGACCGTGATGTGCTCGAACAACGAGAGGAAGTCGAACCGCTCCAGCGCCCGCGGGAACAGCTCGGCCGACCAGTTGGTGAGGGCGAGCAGCCGGGTGCCATGGGCGGCCAGCGTGCGCAGGATGGTCACCGAACCCTCGACGGGACCGACCATCGAGAGGTCGAAGTGGGTGCGGTAGGCGCGGATCTCGTCGGCGAGGTGCGGGTGGGTGGCCAGCGCCGCCGCCTCACCCTCGTCCCAGGATCGGCCGGCGTCCTGCGCGTGGTTCCACGCGGAGAAGCCGAAGTCGCCGGTGAGGAACGCGCGGGCGCGGTCGGGACCGACGGCGGCGGCGATGGCCGGGTGCGGGTCCCACGCGATGAGGACGTTGCCGAGGTCGAAGACGACGGTGGGCGTGGACGTCACCGGCCCACCGTAACCAGAGGCCGCGACCCGCACCCGGGGCGCGCCGCGTCCCGCCTCCCCGCGCGCGGGATGCGGGCCCCGGGCCGCCGTCCCGACGCGGCGGTGTCAGCGCAGGCGGGCTGCGCCCGCCAGCCGCTCGAGGGCCGCCAGGACGTCGGCCGGCCGCTCGATGTGGGGTGAGTGGCCGCAGCCGTCGAGGGCGGTCTCGGCGAACGCGCCACCGGCCGCGGCGTAGCGCTCGAGCACCGCGCGGGTCTGGCCGACCATGGGCTGGGGCGGGCAGTCCTGCTCCCCGGGCCAGCCCGGGACGGCGCCCAGCTGCCCCAGGTACGCCAGGTCGAACAGCGAGGTGTCGGACACGATCACGTCCGCCGTGCCGCGCACCCACTCCACCGGCGGCTTGGGCTCCAGGCGCACCAGCTCGTCGGCGACACGGAACCATCGCGGCGACATCGCGTTGGTCACCCCGCGGGTGCCGGGACCCGTGGTCGGCCAGTTCGGGCTGGTGGCGCCGTCGCCCGGGTAGTTGTCCTCCCCCACCGCGGTCGACAGGACGGTGTCGAGCATCGCCTCCTCGTCGGCCCCGAAGGCCGAGGGGTCGGCAACGTAGGCCGAGAGCATGACGGCCCGCGGGGTCGTCGCCTCGTCACCGGACCGGTCCTTGGCGGCGAGCCGGGCGACGAAGTCCGGGTTGACCGCCCCCGCCCCCGTGCCGGCGAAGTCCTCGGTCGTGGGTGTGCCGTCCAGGTCCCGGGTGCCCCCGAACCCGTACGGCGACAGCGGCGACTCCAGCAGCAGACCCGCGACGCGGCCGGGGTGGTCGACCGCGAGCTGCATCACGACGCCGCAGCCCATCGAGTGGGCCGCCACCAGCGGTGTGCTGCCGGGCGCGAACAGCCCCTCGACGTCGAGGAGTGCCGCGACGTCGTCGGCGAAGTCGCGCAGGCCCCGGGTCGCGTCCACCGGCACCGTCTGGCTGTCGCCGTACCCGCGCAGGTCCGGGGCCACCACCCGCCACGGACCGTCGTCACCGCCGAGCTGTCCGCGCACGAACGGCTCCCAGAAGGCTGCCGAGGAGCAGTTGCCGTGGACCAGCAGCAGCGGGATGCCGTCCTGCGGACCCCACACGAGGACGTTCTGGTCGATGCCGTTCGCGGCGGTGCGCACGCTCATGACCGCACGCTAGGCAGCCGGCCCGCCCTCCACCATGTGACCCGCAGACATGCGCGGCCGTCGGGAGTGTGTGGCGGGGCACCTCACCCGGCGAGGTCCGGCGGGTCCATCCGGAGCTGCACCCCGGCCGCCTCCTTGCGGGCGCTGCGCGAGGCGCGCACGTCGGCGAGCACCTCGGCCAGGGCCGGCGCCACCTCGAGCGGTGCCCGCAGCAGCACGCGCGCCTCGTCCTGCCCGACCGAGAGCGGACCGAGCTGCTCCACGACGTCCTGCAGCCCGAACCGGGCCAGGTCGGCCTGCTCGACGGTGGCACGCACCGCGCGGCGCTCCCCGGTGATCGCGGCCAGGGCGACCGTCGGCGGCAGGTGGAGGGCGGCCCGGTCGGCGAGCTCTCGACCGGCGAACCAGCCGGGGTCCCAGCGGACCAGCGCCTCCACCACCGGCAGGGTCGTGTGCGTCGGTGCCCCGCAGAGCACCACCTGCCCGCCGTCGGCGGCGCCGCGGGTCAGGCCGGCCGCGCCCAGCCACCGGCGCAGGGCCTCCTCGGCGGCGTCCAGGGTCGCCCGGTCGAGGGACGCCCACGCGTCGAGGAGCAGGGAGGCGGCATACCCGCCGTCGGCCACGGGCTCGGCCCCCGGCGTGGCGATGACGAGCGCGGGCGTCGCGGCCACGGTGTCGAGCACCGCGCCCGCGCCCGACGTGTGGACCGGCACGCCGGGGAAGGCGCGGCCCAGCTCCTCGGCGGTGCGCCGCGCGCCGACGACCGAGGAGCGCAGCTCACGGCCCCCGCACTCCCGGCACTCGAACCGGCCCACGCCCTTGCCGCACCAGCGGCAGGCGGGCTCGGCCCCGCGTGCCGACTGCGCCACCGGTCCGCCGCAGTGGCGGCACCGGACGGGCGCGCGGCAGGTCTGGCAGGCCAGCGAGGGCAGGTAGCCCCGGCGCGGCACCTGGACCAGCACCGGCCCGGACTCCAGGGCCGCCTTGGCCGTGCGCCAGGCGACCGACGGCAGGTGGGCGCTGGACGCAGCCGGGTCCCGCTCGGCGTCGAGCCCCTCGCCTGCGACCCGGACCCGGGGCACGACCCCACGCACCGAGGCCGCCGCCACGGTGCGCAGCTCGTCGGCCTCGACGAGGCGCTGCACCGGCACGCTGCGCGTGAAGCCCGCGCTGAGGACGGCCGCCCCCTCGATCCGGGCGCGGGCCAGCAGGACCTCGCGCACGTGCGGGTACGGCGCACGCGGCTCGTCCAGCAGGTCGTCGCCGTCGTCCCACCACGCGACCAGGCCCGGCGAGCGCACCGGGGCGAACGCGGCCGCCCGGGTGCCGACGACGACCGACACGTGCCCACGCAGCAGCTTCAGCCACGCCGTGTAGCGGGCCTGCGGCCCCTGGTCGGCGGTCAGGCGGACGTGCCGCCCCTTGCCGAGGACGGCGGTGAGCGCGGTGTCGACCCGGCGGACGTCGCGGTGGTCGGGCACGACGATGACGCTGCCGCGACCGCTCGCGAGGGCTGCCGCCGCCGCGAAGGCGAGGGCGGTGGGCCAGTCCTCGTCAGGCGTGCGGGCGGGAAGGGCGAGCAGGGACGCGGCCGGCGACTCCCCCGCGGCGAGCCGGGCGAGGAAGGCCGGCCCCCCGGCATACCTGCTCCACGAGGGCACCCGGTCGGGCGGCGAGGGCAACGGGTCGGGCTCGGGCGCCTGCTCGGCGAGGGCCTTCTCCGCCGCCGCGTGGCGGGGCGGGACGGCCAGGCGCAGCACGTCCCCGAGCGTCCCGGCGTAGCGCCCGGCGACGGCCCGGCACAGGGCGAGCAGCGGCGGCGTCAGCACCGGCTCGGGCGACACCACGCGCCGCAGCGGCGCCAGCCGCCCGGTGTGCTCGGGCTCGGCCCGGCGCTCGACGACGAAGCCGTCGAGGTCCTGGCCCGCGAACCGGACCTTGACCCGCGCGCCCGGCACGGCGGTCTGCGCCATCGACTCCGGCACGAGGTACTCGAACGGCCGGTCGAGGTGTGCCAGGCCGGTGTCGACGACCACGGCGGCGACGGGGTCGGTGGCCGCGGGCTCCTGCTCGGGTCGCACGCGCGGCGCCTTGGGCAGGGCGGAGCGGATCAGCGCCAGCTGCTCCCCTGCTCCCGGTTCGGACACACCGGAAAACTAGTCGACCCGGCCGACAGCCCTGCGGGGCAGGGTGTCGGCCGGGTCGGCGGTGAGAGGTGCCGCGGGGGCTCAGCCCTTGACGGCCCGCTGCAGCGCCTCGACGCGGTCGGTGCGCTCCCAGGTGAAGGCGTTCTCGACGCCCGCCGCGGCGGTGCGGCCGAAGTGGCCGTAGGCGGCGGTCGCCTTGTAGATCGGGCGGAGCAGGTCGAGCTGGTCGACGAGTGCACCAGGGCGCAGGTCGAACACCGAGGTGATGCCGGCCTGGATCTTGTCCACCGGCTCGGTCTCGGTGCCGAACGTCTCGACGTAGAGGCCCACGGGCTGGGCCTTGCCGATCGCGTACGCGACCTGGACCTCGCAGCGGCGGGCCAGCCCTGCGGCGACGACGTTCTTGGCCACCCAGCGCATCGCGTACGCCGCCGAGCGGTCGACCTTCGACGGGTCCTTGCCCGAGAAGGCGCCGCCGCCGTGGCGGGCCATGCCGCCGTAGGTGTCGACGATGATCTTGCGGCCGGTGAGGCCGGCGTCGCCCATCGGGCCGCCGATCTCGAAGCGGCCGGTCGGGTTGATGAGCGAGCGGTAGGACGAGGTGTCGAGCTCGGTGCCCTCCTCGGCCAGCTGGGCCAGGACCGGCTTGATGACGTGCTGCTCGATGTCGGGGGTGAGCAGCTCGTCGAGCGAGACGTCGGCCGCGTGCTGGGTGGACAGCACCACGGTGTCGAGCTTGACCGCGCGGTCGCCGTCGTAGGCGATGGTGACCTGGGTCTTGCCGTCGGGGCGCAGGTAGGCGACGTCGCCGCTCTTGCGGACCGCGGTCAGGCGCTCGGAGAGCCGGTGCGCGAGGAAGATCGGCAGCGGCATGAGCTCGGCGGTGTCGTCGCACGCGTACCCGAACATCAGGCCCTGGTCGCCCGCGCCCTGCTTGTCGAGCGGGTCCACGCCACCGGTGCGGCTCTCGTATGCCGTGTCGACGCCCTGGGCGATGTCCGGGCTCTGCTGCCCGATCGACACCTCGACGCCGCACGAGGCGCCGTCGAAGCCCTTGGTGGAGGAGTCGTAGCCGATGCCGAGGACCGTCTCGCGGACGATGGACGGGATCTCGACGTACGCCTCGGTCGTCACCTCGCCGGCCACGTGCACCAGCCCGGTGGTGACCATCGTCTCGACCGCGACGCGGCTGCGCGGGTCCTGGTCCAGCATCGCGTCGAGGATCGAGTCGGAGATCTGGTCACAGATCTTGTCCGGGTGCCCTTCGGTGACGGACTCGGACGTGAACAGGCGTGCGGACACTCAGGTCTCCTTTGCGCAACGACGTTTCGGGGTCCCGGCCCGGTGGGACCGACGACCTCGCGAGTGTAGCCGCGGCTACAGGATCTCCTGCACGGCGTCCCAGACTGCGGCAGCCACCTCGTCCTTGGAGGCGGGCCCGGCGTCGACGACGTGGCTGCTGCCCTGGCGCAGGATGTGCACGGTGTTGTCGTCGTGCCCGAACGTCTTGTCGGCGCCGACCTCGTTCACGACGAGCAGGTCGCAGCCCTTGCGGAGCAGCTTCTCCCGGCCGTGGTCGAGGACGCTCCCCTGGGCGTCACCAGTCTCTGCCGCGAAGCCGACCACCACAGGGCTCGCGTCGTCGCCGCGCTCCTGTACGAGCCCGGCGAGGATGTCGGGGTTGCGAACCAGCTCGATTGTGGGAGCTGCGTCGGGGTCGGCCGGGTCGTGCGTCTTCTTGATCTTGGCGTCGGCGTACCGGGCCGGCCGGAAGTCGGCCACCGCCGCAGCCATGACGACGACGTCGGCCTCGCGGGACGCCTCGAGGACAGCGTCCTGCAGCTCCAGGGCGGTCTGCACCGGCACGACGGTGACGCCCTCCGGGGCCGGCAGGGAGCTGTTCGCGGCGACGAGGACGACCTCGGCCCCGCGCCGCGCCGCGACCCGGGCCAGGGCGTAGCCCTGCTTGCCCGAGCTGTGGTTGCCGAGGAACCGCACGGGGTCCAGCGGCTCCCGGGTGCCACCGGCGCTCACGACGACCCGGCGGCCCTCGAGCCCGTGCTCGTCGGCCGGCGTGGCCGCCGAGCGGCTGGTGTGGGCCGCGTCGGGCCCGGTGGGCGAGGCGACGCCGGGGTGGCCGTGCTGGAGAATCCGCGCGCACACGGCATACAGGTCCTCAGGCTCGGGGAGCCGCCCCGGGCCGGTGTCGGCGCCGGTGAGCCGGCCGCTGGCCGGCGGGACGACGTGCACGCCGCGCTCGGTGAGCGTCTCGACGTTGGCCTGTGTGGCCGGGTGCTCCCACATCTCGGTGTGCATCGCCGGGGCCATGACGACGGGGCAGCGCGCGGTGAGCAGCACGTTGGTGAGCAGGTCACCGGCCAGCCCGTGCGCGGCCTTGGCGAGCAGGTCGGCGGTCGCGGGGGCGACGACGACGAGGTCGGCCTGCTTGCCCAGGCGCACGTGCGGGACCTCGTGGACGCCGGACCACACGTCGGTGTGGACCGGCTTGCCCGAAAGCGCCTCCCACGTGGGGGCGCCGACGAACTGCAGGGCCGACGCGGTCGGCACCACGGTGACGTCGTGGCCGGACTCGGTCAGCAGGCGCAGCAGCGAGCAGGCCTTGTAGGCCGCGATGCCACCGCTGACACCGAGGACGATCCGCGCCATCGAGGACTCCCTGCGTCGGGGGGTGGGGTCTGGCTCAGGCCTCGATCGGCTCGGAGGTGACCAGGCCCTCGTTGATCTCGCGCAGCGCGATGGACATGGGCTT
Source organism: Phycicoccus sp. M110.8 (assembly GCF_032464895.1). Classification (NCBI taxonomy): domain Bacteria; kingdom Bacillati; phylum Actinomycetota; class Actinomycetes; order Micrococcales; family Intrasporangiaceae; genus Phycicoccus; species Phycicoccus sp. M110.8. The sequence continues at coordinate 57,063 of NZ_JAWDIC010000005.1, read as the reverse complement.
CTCGTGCACCTGGCTGTCGACGAGTGGGCCGACGTACTCGAGCAGGCCCTCCTGGAGCTGGCTGTAGTACGCGTTGATCTGGCGGGCGCGCTTGGCCGAGTAGATGACCAGGGCGTACTTGGAGTCGGCCTTGGTGAGGAGGTCGTCGATCGGCGGGTTGGTGATGCCGATGGGGTTGGCGACGGTTCCGGACACGTGGGTGCTCACATCTCTGTTGTCGGGTGCAGTCGCTGTCTCGGGACAGCTCGGTCAGTGGGTCCGCATCAATGATACGAGTTCTTCGGCAGCCCGACGAACGTCGTCGTTGACGATGGTGACGTCGAACTCCTTCTCGGCGGCCATCTCCACCTTGGCCGTCTCGAGCCGGCGGGTGCGCTCCTCCTCGTCCTCGGTGCCCCGGCCGACGAGCCGGCGCACCAGCTCGTCCCAGCTCGGGGGCGCCAGGAAGACGAACAGCGCCTCGGGCATCGTCTGGCGCACCTGGCGCGCGCCCTGCAGGTCGATCTCGAGCAGGGCCATGCGGTGCGCGGCCAGCGCGTCCTCGACCGGGCGACGCGGCGTGCCGTAGGAGTTCCGGCCGTGCACGACGGCGGACTCCAGCAGCTCGCCGTCACGGTCCATCCGGGCGAACTCGCCGGCGTCGACGAAGTGGTAGTGGATGCCGTCCTCCTCCCCCGGGCGGGGGCGGCGGGTGGTGGCGGAGACGCTCAGCCAGACGTCGGGGAAGTGGTCGCGGACGTATGCCGAGACGGTGCCCTTGCCGACCGCGGTGGGGCCGGCGAGGACGACGAGGCGGTGGGCCCGGTCGGTGTCCCCTGGAGCGGACCCGCTCACGCCTCGTCGAAGCGGGTGAGCAGCGCGGAGATCTGGTTCGCGCCGAGGCCACGGACGCGCCGGCTCTCGGAGATGCCGACCTCCTCCATGATCTGGCGGGCGCGCACCCGGCCCACCCCGGGCATGGACTCGAGGAGGGCGGAGACCTTCATCTTGCCCACGACCTCGTTCTCCTTGCCGTCAGCGATGACCTCCTTCAGCGACCCCTGGGCGTACTTGAGGCGGTTCTTCACCGCTGCACGCTCCCGTCGGGCGACGGCGGCCTTCTCCAGGGCGGCAGCTCGCTGCTCCGGCGTCAACGGGGGAAGGGCCACGGCTGCGTCTCCTTGTGCGGACGTGCTTGGTGCACGCGAGTCGGTTCGGGGGGTGGGGTGGCACTGACTCTAGCAACCGACGGGGAAGTCTTCTCCCCGGCGCCTGCCGCGCCTGTCGGCCGCGCCGGTCAGCCGGCCGCGCCGGTCAGTGCAGCAGCGCGGCCATGGCCTGGCTGGTCGACCGGACCCGGTCGCGCAGCGCGGACACGTCCGGGCCCGCCGACAGGACCTCACGGCTGCTGGCCGGGAGGACGTTGGGAAGGGCGTCGCCGAAGACCCGCCGCAGGTCGTCGCTCGTGCCGCCCTGGGCACCCACGCCGGGGGCCAGGAGCGGCCCGTTGACGGCGGCGAGGTCGAGCTGGAGCTCCTGGACGGCGGTGCCGACGGTGGCGCCCACGACCAGTCCGACGCTGCCGAGCTCGCCCCGCTCCCCCGCGGCGGCGTTCTCGGCGGCGGCGCTGCGCACGATGCCCTCCGCCACGCTGGTGTCGCGCAGTCGCGCGTGCTGCACGGTCCGGCCCTCGGGGTTGGACGTGAGCGCCAGGACGAAGACCCCGCGACCGGTCTGGGCGGCCAGGTCGAGGGCCGGGCGCAGCGACTCGAACCCGAGGAACGGGCTCAGGGTCACGGCGTCCCCGGGCGCCACGGCGTCCTTGCCGAGGAACGCCTCGGCGTAGGCCGCCATCGTGCTCCCGATGTCGCCACGCTTGGCGTCCACGAGCACGAGGGTGCCGGCCTCGTGCAGCGCACGGGTGGCGCGCTCGAGGACGGCGACCCCGGCGGAGCCGAAGACCTCGAAGAAGGCGGACTGCGGCTTGACCACGGCCACGTGCCCGGCGAACGCCTCGACGCAGGTCTCGGTGAACCGGGTCAGGCCCTCGAGGTCGTAGGTCAGGCCCCACGACTCGACGAGGGTGCGGTGCGGGTCGATGCCCGCGCACAACGGCCCGTGGGCCCGGGTGGCGGCGCGGAGCCGCTGGCCGAAGGTGGTCTCGCTGGTACCGCTCATGTCACGCCATCCTCTCGTGGGCGATCCCGACGACGTCCGACAGCCGGGAGAACCCCTTCTCGTGCAGCAGGTCCCTGAGCTCGCGTCCGACGCGGACCGGGGCGTTGGGGTCGTTGAACGCCGCGGTCCCGACTTGGACCGCCGAGGCGCCCGCGGCGACGAGCTCGAGGGCGTCGCGACCGGTGCGCACCCCCCCGACGCCGATGACCGGCACCTCGGGCAGCCGCCCGTCGCGCATGGCGGCCCGGGTCTGCCAGATGGCTCGGACGGCCACCGGGCGGACGGCCGGGCCCGACAGGCCGCCCGTCACGCCGGCGACCTGGGGGCGCAGCAGGTCGGTGTCGATGACCATGCCGAGCAGGGTGTTGATCATGGTCAGCCCGTCGGCGCCGGCCTCGACCGCCGCCTGCGCCACGGTCACGATGTCGGTCACGTCGGGCGTGAGCTTGGCGAAGATCGGCACCTCAGGTGGCAGCTGGGGTCGGACCTGCGAGAGCACGTCGGCCGAGGCGGCCGGGTCGCAGGCGAAGACCAGGCCGCGGTTGGCGACGTTGGGGCAGGAGATGTTCACCTCGACGCCCACGACGGCGGCGAACGCCTCGCTGGCCGCCAGCCGCGCCGCGACGTCCGCGAACTCGGCGCTCGTGCCGCCGGCGATCGAGACCAGCACCCGGGCGCCGTTCTCGTGCAGCCACGCCAGGTCCTGCTCGACGAAAGCGGTGATGCCCGGGCCCTGCAGGCCGATCGAGTTCAGCATGCCCGAGGGCGTCTCGGCCATCCGCGGCGTGCCCCGGCCGGACCGGGGGTCGGCCATGACGGACTTGGTGACGAAGGCGCCGAGCTCGCGCAGGTCGAAGAAGCGGGCGAGCTCCTTGCCGTTGGCCGCGCAGCCCGAGGCCGTCATCATCGGGCTGGGCAGCCGCATGCCGGCGAGGTCCACCGACATGTCGACAGCGGTGGTGGCGGCGGGGGCGGCGGTGGTGGTCATCAGTGGCCTCCCGTCCCCGGCGCCCCGACGGCGTCGTCGGGCACCCGGCACAGTCCGTCCGAGAACGCGTCCCAGCGCACCCGGTCGCCACGAAACACCGGCCCCTCGACGCACGAGCGCACCATCCGCGTCCGACCGTCGTCACCGACGACCGGCATGACGCAGGTCATGCAGACCCCGACACCGCAGGCCATGGACTCCTCGACCGCGACGTGGGCGGTGGCGCCCTCGGCGGCCGCCACGTCGGTGATCGAGCGCAGCATGCCCATGGGGCCGCAGCCGTAGACGTTCCCGCCCCCGCCGGCACGGCGGATCGCCTCGGGCAGCACGTCCGAGACCCAGCCGCGGGTCCCCTCGGACCCGTCGTCGGTCGTCACGGTGACGCCGTCCGCGACCTCGCGGGCCTCCTGCACCCCGAACAGCTTCGACGCGGTCGCGGCCCCGAGCACCACCTCGACGTGGCACCCCCGGGCGCGCAGCGACCGGGCCAGCCAGGCGAGCGGTGCGCTGCCGTAGCCGCCGCCGACGAGGACACACCCCACCGGCTCCTCGGGCACCGGGAACTCGCGACCGAGCGGCCCGATCACGTCGACCTGGTCGCCGGCGCGCAGTCCCGCGAGCCACTCCGTGCCCGCGCCGACGGGCGAGATGACGACGTCGACCGTGTCGGCCGCCGGGTCGGCGCGGTGGATGGAGAAGCAGCGGCGGAGCAGGTTCGCGCTCGTCGGGCCACCCACCGCCAGGGCGACGAAGTGGCCGGGCCGCGCGTGCTCAGCGAGCCCGGGCACCTCCAAGGTCAGGTGGTGGTAGGCACCGACCCGCTCGTTCGACACGAGCCGCCCGGTCCCCTGGACGACGGCTGCGTCCCCGACGGCCGTGCCCTGGGCGACGTCGCTCACCGGCGAGCCTCCACGGCATACAGGTCGAGGTCGCGCGCGTGCTCCTGCAGCGGCTTGACGCGGTACTCGCCCTGGAGCTGGGCCTCGATGCCCTGCACCGCGGCGGCGAGCTCCTGCACGGTGGTGACGATGGGCTTGTCCATCGACGTCGTGGCCGCGCGGATCGCGTAGCCGTCGGCACGCGCGTTCGGGCCGCTGGGTGTGTTGACCACCATCGCGATCTCACCGGCGAGGATGAGGTCGACGATCGACTGGTCGACCTCGTCGCGCTCGCTCACCTTGTGCACGACCTCGGACGCGATCCCGTTGCGGCGCAACACGTCTGCGGTGCCCGTCGTCGCCACGATCGTGAAGCCGAGGTCAGCGAGGCGCTTCACCGGGAAGATCATCGCGCGCTTGTCGCGGTTGGCGACGGAGACGAAGACCTTGCCCGACCGCGGCAGGCCCGACCCGGCGGCCAGCATGCCCTTGGCGAACGCCGTGCCGAAGTCCTCGTCGATGCCCATGACCTCGCCGGTCGAGCGCATCTCCGGCCCGAGCAGGCTGTCGACGACCTGGCCGTCGCGGGTGCGGAACCGCTTGAACGGCAGCACCGCCTCCTTGACCGCGACCGGGGCGTGGCTCGGCATCGAGCCGCCGTCGCCGTGGGCCGGCAGCAGCCCCTCCTCGCGCAGCTCCTTGATCGTCGCGCCGAGCATGACCCGGGCCGCGGCCTTGGCCACCGGCACGCCGGTCGCCTTGGCGACGAAGGGCACCGTCCGCGAGGCGCGCGGGTTGGCCTCGAGGACGTAGAGGACGTCCTGGGCGAGGGCGAACTGCACGTTCATGAGCCCGCGCACCCCGATGCCCTCGGCGAGCCGCAGCGTCGCCTCACGCACCCGCTCGAGCTCGGCCACGCCGAGCGTCACCGGCGGCAGGGTGCACGCCGAGTCGCCGGAGTGGATGCCGGCCTCCTCGATGTGCTCCATGATCCCGCCGAGGTACATCTCGGTGCCGTCGTAGAGCGCGTCGACGTCGATCTCGATCGCGTCGTCGAGGAACCGGTCGACGAGCACCGGGTGCTCCGGGCCGGCCACCGTGGCGCGGGTGACGTACGCGGACAGGGTGTCGTCGTCGTAGACGATCTCCATGCCGCGACCACCGAGGACGTAGGACGGGCGCACCAGGACGGGGTACCCGATCTCCTGGGCGACCGCGACCGCCTCGGTCGCGCTGTATGCCGTGCCGTGGCGCGGCGCGGGCAGGTTCGCCTCGGCGAGCACGCGGCCGAAGGCACCGCGGTCCTCGGCGAGGTCGATGGCCTCCGGGCTGGTGCCGACGATCGGGACCCCGGCCTCCTTGAGTGCCTTGGCGAGGCCGAGAGGGGTCTGACCGCCGAGCTGGACGATGACGCCCGCGACCGGGCCGGCCTGCTGCTCGGCGTGGACGACCTCGAGCACGTCCTCGAGCGTGAGCGGCTCGAAGTACAGCCGGCTGCTCGTGTCGTAGTCGGTCGAGACCGTCTCGGGGTTGCAGTTGACCATCACGGTGTCGTAGCCGGCCTCGCGCAGGGCGAAGCTGGCGTGCACGCAGGAGTAGTCGAACTCGACCCCCTGGCCGATCCGGTTCGGGCCGCTGCCGAGGATGATGACGGCCGGCTTCTCGCGCGGCTCCACCTCGGTCTCCTCGTCGTAGGACGAGTAGTGGTACGGCGTCTGCGCCGCGAACTCCGCCGCGCAGGTGTCGACGGTCTTGTAGACCGGGCGCACCCCAAGGGCCTGGCGCACGCCGCGCACGACCGCCTCCGGCATACCGCGCAGCGAGGCGAGCTGCCCGTCGCTGAAGCCGTGCCGCTTCGCCAGCCGCAGCAGCCTCGGCGTCAGCTCGGGAGCCGCGGCGATGCGGTCGGCGAGGGCGTTGACGAGCGCGATCTGGTCGAGGAACCACGGGTCGATGCCCGTCTCGTCGTGCACCTCCTCGACCGAGAGGCCGCCGCGCATCGCCTGCTGCACGGTGACGAGGCGGCCGTCGGTGGGCGTCTTCGCGGTGTGCAGCAGGGTGCGGGCCTGCTCCTCGCTCGGCGTGGGGCCGTCCCAGTGGAACGCGCTGTCCTTGCGCTCGATCGACCGCAGCGCCTTCTGCAGGGCCTCGGTGAAGTTGCGGCCGATCGCCATCGCCTCGCCGACCGACTTCATCGTCGTGGTGAGGGTCGGGTCGGCGGCGGGGAACTTCTCGAACGCGAACCGCGGCACCTTGACCACGACGTAGTCGAGCGTCGGCTCGAAGCTCGCGGGCGTCTCCCGCGTGATGTCGTTCGGCACCTCGTCGAGGGTGTAGCCGATCGCCATCTTCGCGGCGATCTTGGCGATCGGGAAGCCGGTCGCCTTCGACGCCAGCGCCGAGCTGCGCGACACGCGCGGGTTCATCTCGATGACGATGATCCGCCCGTCGTCGGGGTTGACGGCGAACTGGATGTTGCAGCCGCCCGTGTCGACGCCGACCTCGCGGATGATCGCGATGCCGAGGTCGCGCAGCCGCTGGTACTCGCGGTCGGTGAGGGTGAGCGCCGGCGCGACGGTGATCGAGTCGCCGGTGTGGACGCCCATCGGGTCGAGGTTCTCGATCGAGCAGACGACCACGACGTTGTCGGCGTGGTCGCGCATGACCTCGAGCTCGTACTCCTTCCAGCCGAGGATCGACTCCTCGAGGAGCACCTCGGTGACCGGGCTGTACTGCAGTCCGGCGCCGCCGATGCGGCGCAGGTCGGCCTCGTCGTAGGCGAAGCCGGAGCCGAGGCCGCCCATGGTGAACGACGGGCGCACCACGACGGGGTAGCCGAGGTCCTCGGCCGCGGCGAGCAGCTCGTCCATGCTGTGGCAGATCGTCGACCGCGCGGACTCGCCGCCGCAGCGCTCGACGACGCCCTTGAACTTCTCGCGGTCCTCGCCGAGCTGGATCGCCTCGACGTTGGCGCCGATGAGCGGGCAGTTGTACTTCTCGAGGACGCCGGCCTCGTGCAGCGCGATGGCGCAGTTGAGGGCGGTCTGGCCGCCCAGGGTCGCGAGCACCGCGTCGGGCCGCTCGCGGGCGATGATCGACTCGACGACCTCGGGGGTGATCGGCTCGACGTAGGTCGCGTCGGCGAACTCCGGGTCGGTCATGATCGTCGCCGGGTTGGAGTTGACCAGGACGACCCGGATGCCCTCCTCGCGCAGCACCCGGCACGCCTGGGTGCCGGAGTAGTCGAACTCGCACGCCTGCCCGATGACGATCGGCCCGGAGCCGATCACCAGGACGCTCTTGATGTCGTCGCGCTTGCTCACGCGCGGTGTCCCTTCTCCTTGTTGCCCTGCATGAGGGAGATGAACCGGTCGAACAGGTAGGCCGCGTCGTGCGGGCCCGCCGCCGCCTCGGGGTGGTACTGCACCGAGTACGCCGGGAGGTCGAGGCACTCCAGGCCCTCGACCACGTCGTCGTTGAGGCACACGTGCGAGACCCGCACCCGGCCGTATGCGGTGCCGTCCGCGGCGTCGCTGGGCGCCGGGACCCCCTCGGGGTCGAGCGGCGCGTCGACCGCGAACCCGTGGTTGTGCGCCGTCACCTCGACCTTGCGGGTCGTCCGGTCCATGACCGGCTGGTTGATGCCGCGGTGGCCGTACTTGAGCTTGTAGGTGCCGAAGCCGAGCGCACGCCCGAGCAGCTGGTTGCCGAAGCAGATCCCGAAGAACGGGATGCGGGCGCCGAGCACCTCGCGCAGCACCGCGACCTCGGCATCGGCCGTGGCCGGGTCGCCGGGGCCGTTGGAGAAGAACACGCCGTCGGGGCCGTGCTCGCCGCCGACCCGGCGCACCTGCTCGAAGGTCGTGGTCGCCGGGAGCACGTGCACCTCGATGCCGTGCTGCGCCATGAGGGCCGGCGTCATCGACTTGATGCCGAGGTCGACCGCGGCGACGGTGAAGCGCTTCTCCCCCACCGCCGGCACGACGTACGGCTCGCGGGTGGTGACCTCGGCGGCGAGGGCGGCGCCCTCCATCAGCGGTGCGGAGACGACCTCGGCGACGAGCGCCTCGACCGGCTCGGAAGCGCGCGCCCCGGAGAAGATCCCGACCCGCATGGCACCGCGCTCGCGCAGGTGCCGGGTCAGCGCGCGGGTGTCGATGCCGCTGATGCCGACCACGCCCTGGGCCTCGAGGTCGTCCTCGAGCGACTGCTGCGAGCGCCAGTTCGACGGTCGCAGGGCGGGGTCGCGGACGACGTACCCGGCCACCCAGATGCGCCGCGACTCGGGGTCCTCGTCGTTCACGCCGGTGTTGCCGACGTGCGGGGCCGTCATCACGACGACCTGGCGGTGGTAGCTGGGGTCGGTGAGGGTCTCCTGGTACCCGGTCATGCCGGTCGAGAAGACGGCCTCGCCGACCGTGCTGCCGGTGGCGCCGTAGGCCTCGCCACGGAAGACCCGGCCGTCCTCGAGCACCAGCACGGCGTCGTCGCGGTCGAGGTCCAGCTGTGCGGCCACACTCATCGGGTGGTCCCTCCTTCGGGTGCCGTGGGCTCCTGCCCCTGGTCGGTGTCTGTGTGGGTGTCTGTGTCGGTGTCTGTCGCTGTGTCGACCGCGGGGTCGGCAGGCTGCGTCTCGGCGGCGTCGCTGCTGTGCCACCACAGCGCGGACTCGACCCGGTCGACGTCGGCGCGGTAGCGCGGGAGGAAGCCGGTCTCGTAGACGGCGCCGTCCTCGGCGCGCCACTGCAGGACGAGGAGGCGGTTGGCCCCGATGAACTTGCCCGCCATGCCGCGGTCGCGGCGCACGCTCACCAGCCGGCTGCCGGGCACGACGACCGTCGACTCGCCCTGGCGGTCGATCCGGACCAGCTGGTCGGGGTTGCCCCGGTTGACGGTGAGCGTCGCCCGGGACCGGTTGCCCAGGCCCTCCACGGCGACCCGCTCGAGCCGGCTCTCCGCCGTCGTCGTGCTGATGTAGGTGCCCTCCACGACCAGGCTGTGCCCGCGCTGGTCGTCCAGGGCGGGGGCGGCCGGCGCCGCGTCCTCGGTGCGGTGGCGCTCGACGGCGATGACCGCGGAGGCGTTGCGGCGGCGCTTGCGCAGCCACGCGGCATACAGCAGGGCGTAGACCAGGCCGAGGGCCACGAGCATGATCCCGACGGCCTGCAGTCGCGTCACGCGAGGGCTCCCTTCTGGGCGGTGACCCGGCCGCGCAGGACGGTGGCGTGGACGGCGCCCCGGAAGGTGCGCCCGTGCCAGGGGTTGTTGCGCGACAGCGAGAGCGAGGCGCTGCGGTCCACCGTGACCTCGGCGGTCGGGTCGACCAGGGTGAGGTTCGCGGGCGATCCCGGCTCGAGCGGTCGGCCGTGCTCCTCGAGGCCGGCAATGCGGGCGGGGGCCGTCGACATGACGCGGGCCACGCCGGCCCAGTCGAGCAGCCCTGACCCGACCATCACGTCCGCGACCACCGACAGGGCCGTCTCGAGGCCGAGCATGCCGAACGCCGCGTCGACGAAGGCGTGCTCCTTGTCGTGGCGGGCGTGCGGGGCGTGGTCGGTGGCCACGGCGTCGATGGTGCCGTCCGCGAGCGCGGCCCGCAGGGCGTCGACGTCCTCCTTCGGGCGCAGCGGCGGGTTGACCTTGTAGACCGGGTCGTAGCCGGCGAGCAGGTCGGTCGTCAGCAGCAGGTGGTGCGGGGTCACCTCGGCGGTCACGTCGATGCCCTGGGCCTTCGCCCAGCGGACCACCTCGACCGTCCCGGCGGTGGACACGTGGGCGACGTGGACGCGCGAGCTGGTGTGCCGCGCCAGCATGACGTCGCGGGCGACGATGCTCTCCTCGGCGATGCCGGGCCACCCCGGCAGGCCGAGCCGGCCGGACAGCTCGCCCTCGTGGGCGCACGCCGAGCTCCCCGCGAGGTGCGGGTCCTGCGCGTGCTGGGAGACGACGCCGCCGAACGCACGGACGTACTCCAGGGCCCGGCGCATCACGCGCGAGTCGGCGACGCAGTGGCCGTCGTCGGAGAAGACGCGCACCGCCGCCCGGGAGCGGTGCATGAGGCCGAGCTCGGCGAGCTCCTCGCCGGCCAGGCCCTTGGTGACGGCACCCACCGGCACGACGTCGACCAGGCCGGCCGCTCGCCCCAGGTCGAGGATGCGCTCCGCCGCCTCGGCGGTGTCGGTCACGGGCGTGGTGTTGGCCATGGCGAGGACGGCGGTGTAGCCACCCACCGCCGCGGCGGCCGACCCGGACGCGATCGTCTCGGCGTCCTCGCGGCCGGGCTCGCGCAGGTGGGTGTGCAGGTCGACCAGGCCGGGCAGCGCGACCAGCCCGTCGGCGTCGAGCACGTCCGCGCCCTTGGCGGAGCGGATCGAGCCGACCTGCGTCACGACGCCGTCCTCGACGAGCAGGTCCTGGGCCCCCTGTCCGAGCAGGTCGGCCCCGGTCACGAGCAGCGCGGGCATCAGGCGTCCTCTCCTTCGCTTCCGGCGAGCAGGTGGTAGAGCACGGACATCCGCACCGCCACCCCCGCGCTGACCTGGTCGAGCACGAGGCTCTGGGCGGCGTCCGCGGCGTCGGCCGCGATCTCGAGGCCGCGGTTCATCGGGCCCGGGTGGCAGATGACGGCGTCGGGGTTCGCCGCGGTGAGCGCGTCGAGCCTGGCGCGGGTCAGGCCGTAGCCGACGGTGTACTCACGGGCCGTCGGGAAGAACCCGCCGCTCATCCGCTCGCGCTGCACCCGCAGCATCATCACCGCGTCGGCGGTCGGCAGCACGGCGTCGAGGTCGTGGCTGAGCGCGAAGCCGTCGCGCTCCGACCAGGCCCGGATGCCGCTCGGCATGAGGGTCGGCGGTGCGACGAGGGTGACCCTCGCCCCCAGGGTCCGCAGGGTGATGAGGTTCGAGCGGACCACCCGCGAGTGGGTGAGGTCGCCGACGATCGCGACGTGCCGCCCCTCGAGGCTGCCCAGCCGGTGCTCCATCGTGTACGCGTCGAGCAGGGCCTGCGTCGGGTGCTCGTGCGTGCCGTCCCCGGCGTTGACGACGTGGGCGTCGACCCACTGGCTGACCTGGTGGGCGGCGCCGCTGGCGGAGTGCCGGATGACCAGGGCGTCGACGCCCATCGCCGCCACGGTCATCACCGTGTCGCGCAGCGACTCGCCCTTGGACGTCGAGGAACCCTTGCCGCTGATGTTGATGACGTCGGCGGAGAGCCACTTGCCGGCGATCTCGAAGCTGCTGCGCGTGCGGGTGGAGTCCTCGAAGAAGAGGTTCACCACGGTCCGGCCGCGCAGGGTGGGCAGCTTCTTGACCTCGCGCTTCTGCACGGCGTGCATCTCGGCGGCGGTGTCGAGCAGCTCGCGCACCTGCTCGCGGGTCAGGTCGGCAGAGGACAGCAGGTGCCGTCGTGGACGTGCGCCCGTGGCGCCGTTCGTCGTGGCCAGGCCCGCAGTCGGGGCGGTGGTGGTCATCGGGGCTCCCCTCCGGCGATGGTGACCTGGTCCTCGACGCCGTCGGGCTCGGCGAGGCGCACCCGGACCTTCTCGCTGCTCGAGGTGGGCAGGTTCTTGCCGACGTGGTCGGCGCGGATCGGCAGCTCACGGTGGCCGCGGTCGACGAGGACCGCGAGCCGGACGACGCGCGGGCGGCCCAGGTCCGAGAGGGCGTCGAGGGCGGCCCGCACGGTGCGGCCCGAGTAGAGGACGTCGTCGACCAGCACGACGACCTTGTCGTCGATGCCCGTGGCCGGGATGTCGGTGTGCATCGGGCTGCGGGTCGGCTGCCGGCGCAGGTCGTCGCGGTGCATCGTGACGTCGAGGGCGCCGACGGCGACCGGGACGCCCTCCACCTCCTCGATGAGGGCGGCGAGCCGGCGCGCCAGCACGACGCCCCGGGTGGGGATGCCGAGGACGACGAGGTCGGCAGCGCCCTTGTTCCGCTCGAGGATCTCGTGGGCGACCCGGCGCAGGACCCGGGAGACGTCGGCGGCGCTCATGACCGAGCGCTCGTCGGCGGCCGGCCCGGGTGAACCGGGTGTCGCAGGAGTGGCGGAGCCTGCGGGAGCGGAGGGCTCGACCGCGGCGGGTACAGCTGAGTCTGGACGCATGACGGCGTCTGGACCTCCTTCCCTGCCTCACGGGACAGGTCGTTAAAGGATGTCGTTCGCGAGCAACTGTAACGGGTCGCCCGGCGGGGACGCGACGCGGCCCACCCGCTGGACCCAGGCTGGGCGTGGATGGCGACCAGACCGTGCGTGCGGGGCGACGACCTCCCGCGCCGGGGTGCGGTGGCGTCCCGCAGCGGGTAGGACCGAGGGGTCCCGACCGGGACCTCGAGTCGACACCGACAGGAGAGACGATGACGAGCACCCCGACCGTCGCCGTGCTGGGCACCGGCATCATGGGCGCAGGGATGGCCCGCAGCCTGCGCCGGGCCGACCTGCCCGTCCGCGTGTGGAACCGCAGCCGGGAGAAGGCCGAGCCGCTCGCGGAGGCCGGTGCCACCGTGTGCGACACCGCCGTCGGGGCCGTCGACGGCGCCGACGTCGTGGTCACCATGCTCTACGACCACGAGGCGGTCCGGTCGACGGTCGAGCAGTGCGCGGACGCCTTCGGGGCCGACACGGTCTGGCTGCAGGCGTCGACCGTCGGCGTTGCGGGCACCGAGGCCCTCGCGTCCCTCGCCGTCGAGCGGGGCATCGCCTTCCTCGACGCCCCGGTGCTGGGGACGAAGGACCCGGCCGAGAAGGGCGCCCTGGTCGTCCTGGTCTCCGGCGACCGCTCGCTCGCCGACCGCGCTCAGCCCGTCCTCGACGCCGTCGGATCACGCACCATGTGGGTCGGGGACGTACCCGGCGCGGCGAGCCGGCTCAAGCTCGCGGTCAACTCGTGGGTGGCGACGATCAACGCCGGTGTCGGGCAGGCGCTCGCCCTGGCCGAGGGCCTCGGCGTCGACCCGCGGCTGTTCCTCGAGGCGATCGGCGGCGGCCCCACCGACACCCCTTACGCCCAGCTCAAGGGGGGTCTGGTGCTCGAGCGTGCGTACTCCCCCGCGTTCGCCGTCGACAACGTCTCCAAGGACGTCGGGCTGATGGTCGAGGCGGCGACCTCGGCGGGGGTGGACACGCGCGTCCTGGAGGCGCTGGCGGCGGCATACGCCCGCGCCACGGAGCAGGGGCACGGTGGGGACGACATGGCGGCGGTCGCCGAGGTGTTCCGGGTGCGACGGGGATGACTGCCCGGGCCGTGGCGCGTAGTCCTTCGGCATGATGACGCGCCACCGGCCCGCGAGGACCGTGTGACGTGGACTGCCCGCGGTGAAGGGTCACGAGCGATCCGTCAGGGGGTCGCACCCCGTGGCCCCGTTCACCCCAGGAGCACCGCCATGCACAGGATCGGACTATTGCGACGCCTTGCCCTCGCCGTCGCCGGAACCACCGCACTCGCCATCCCCGTCGCCCTCGCACCGTCGGCGTCGGCGGCCACCCCGGTCACCTGGCACGTCCGGGTGGGGGCCGAGTCGCCGGACATGGCCGTCAGCGCGATGGCCTTCCTGCCCAAGGAGGTCTGGGTCGACGCCGGCGACACGGTCCACTGGACGTCCGGGAGCGCCGAGCCGCACACGGTGACCTTCCTGGCTCCCGGTACCTCGCTGCCGCCGTTGAACCCGTTCGACCCCACGCAGGTCACCAGGCAGGGCGGCACGACGGAGGACGGCACGGCATACACGAACTCCGGGATCATGGCCACGCAGCCGATCTTCACGTTCACCGACCCGGCCACCAGCTACGACCTGACCTTCCCGACGACCGGCAGCTTCACGTACTACTGCCTCGTGCACGGCGAGATGATGTCCGGCACGGTCCACGTGCGGGCAGCGGGCACGCCCTACCCGTACACCCAACAGGACTACGACCGGGTCGGCACCGCGCAGGCCCAGGCGGACCTCGCCGCGGGCCGGGACGCGTGGCGGGCGTCGAAGCAGGCCCACGCGACCACCGGCCACTCGGTCGAGGTCGGCATCGACGGTGACGGCTTCTCGGTGATGCGGTTCGTGCGCGACCACGTCGTCGTCCACGTCGGTGACACCGTCTCGTTCACCACCATGGGCGAGGCACCCCACACCGTCACGTTCGGGCAGGAGCCGCCCATCCCGGCACTCTTCGGCCCCTCGGGCGACCCGGCACACTACGCCGGCGGCGACCTGAACAGCGGCCTGCTCGCACCGGGCGTCCCGTTCTCCGTGACCTTCACGGCGACGGGCACCTTCCACTACATCTGCGCCATCCACGACGGCATGGGCATGGTCGGGGACGTCCTCGTCGAGCCCTGAGCCCCGCCGCACGCGAAGGTTGGCCCAAGATCCGCCCTGCCAGTGAAGGTTCACTCGCAAGAGGAATCTTGGGCCAACCTTTCGCGGGGCCCGGGCCACGACAGGAGGCTCAGCCCAGGTGGCGCACCATGGCGACGCGCCGGCCGGCCTGCGGGAGACCGATCCGGGCCTCGGCCTGCAGCATCGGCGCCATCCACGCGGGGTCAGGCACCAGCTCGACGAACCCGAGCCGGGCGTAGAAGGGTCCGTTCCACGGGATGTCGGCGAAGGTGCGCAGCGTGACGCGGTCGAAACCCCTGTCCCTGACCTGCGCGCACACCTCCTCCACGAGGGCGCTGCCGATCCCCCGGCGGCCGTGGTCCGGGTGGACCGCCAGCTGCTCGAGGTGCGCGCGTGCCCCACCCGGGCCGTCGCCGTCCCCGTCGAGCAGCAGCACGTGCGCGAACCCGAGGACCGGGTCACCCGCGACCACCGGATCACCCGCGACGAGCAGGAACCCCGGCTCGGCGGCGCGGGCCTCCCCCCTGGGCGGCTCGCCCCACAGGCTGGTGTCCACGACCGGGTCGAACACCCGGTCCGCGGCGGACTCCACCGCAGCCAGCTGCAGCAGGTCGGCGGAGGTCGCCGGCCGCACGGCATACCGGATCGCGCTGCGCCCGGCCGCGGCATCTCCAGTCACGGCGCGCCCGTCACGGCACGGGCTTCAGGCCAGGGTCGGCTTGACCTCGGCCAGCCGGCCGAGCAGGCCGTTGACGAACTTGGGGCTGTCGTCGGTCGACAGGGTGGTCGCCAGCTCGACGGCCTCGGAGATCGCCACGCCCTCGGGCACGTCGTCGCCGTACAGCACCTCGAACGCACCGAGCCGCAGGATCGCCCGGTCGACGCTGGGCATGCGCTCGAGCGACCAGCCCTGCGAGTACGTCGTCAGCAGCTCGTTGATGTCGGTCCAGTGCGCGACGACACCCTCGACGAGGTCGGCGGTGTACTGGTTGAGCGGCGCCTCTGTGACCGGCTTCGCGAGCCGCTCGGCGAGCAGGTCGCGGGCGTTGAGCCCGCGCTGCTCGGCCTCGAAGAGGATGTCGACGGCGCGCTTGCGCGCCTTGGAGCGAGCAGCCACCTCAGCTCACGCGGCCGAGGTACGAGCCGTCGCGGGTGTCGACCTTGACCTTGGTGCCCTGCTCGAGGAACAGCGGGACGTTGATCGTCGCACCGGTCTCGAGGGTGGCCGGCTTGGTGCCACCGGTCGAGCGGTCGCCCTGCAGGCCCGGCTCGGTGTAGGTGATCTCGAGGACGACCGAGGCCGGCAGCTCGACGTAGAGCACGGTGCCGTCGTGGGTCGCGACCTGGGCGGTCTGGTTCTCGAGCAGGTAGTCCGCGACGCTGCCGACGGTGGCCTCGGGGATGTGGATCTGGTCGTAGGTGTCGCCGTCCATGAAGACGAAGTCGCTGCCGTCCTTGTACAGGTACTGCATGTCGCGACGGTCGACGTTCGCGGTCTCGACCTTGACGCCCGCGTTGAAGGTCTTGTCGACGACCTTGCCGGACAGGACGTTCTTCAGCTTGGTGCGCACGAAGGCCGGGCCCTTGCCGGGCTTGACGTGCTGGAACTCCACGACGGACCAGAGCTGGCCCTCGATGTTGAGCACCATGCCGTTCTTGAGGTCGTTGGTCGATGCCACGGGGAAGTCGCTTTCTCGTCGGTGGGCGCGGGCCGGTGGGCGCCGCCGCCGGTCTCGGTATGCCGCGTGGCTCGGCGCGCGCGGCAGTCCCGGAAGTTCGGTGCGGGGATCGGCGGACAGTCTAGCCGCCGGGCCCGGCCTGCCCCGAATCGCCGTCCTGCCTAGGGTGGGTCCGTGACGAGCACCGGCCACGACGCCCGCAGCACCGAGACCGCGATGACCTACCAGCCCCTGGGCGACAGCGGGCTCGTGGTGAGCAGCCTCGGACTGGGGTGCAACGCGTTCGGCCGCCGGGTCGACCAGGACGGGGTGGCGGCCCTGCTGCGCGCCTCACGGGATGTGGGGCTGACGCTGCTCGACACCGCGGACATCTACGGCGGACGTCCCGGGCAGAGCGAGTCGATGCTCGGCGAGGCCCTGCAGGGGCAGCGCGACGAGTTCGTGCTCGCCACGAAGTTCGGGATGGACATGCAGGGGGCCAACGGCGAGGACTTCGGGGTGCGCGGGTCGCGCCGGTACGTGCGCCGGGCGGTCGAGGCCAGCCTGCGACGGCTGCGGACCGACCACATCGACCTCTACCAGCTGCACCGGCCCGACCCGGTGACGCCGCTGGAGGAGACCCTCGAGGCGCTGACCGACCTGGTCCGCGAGGGCAAGGTGCTCTACGTCGGGTGCTCCAACTTCGACGGCTGGCAGGTGGCGGACGCCGCGTGGATGTCGCAGACCGCCGGGCTGGCGTCCTTCGTGTCGGTGCAGAACGAGTACAACCTGCTCGACCGCGAGATCGAGACCGAGGTCGTGCCGGCGTGCGAGCGCTTCGGCCTCGGCATCCTGCCCTTCTTCCCCCTCGCCCATGGGCTGCTGACCGGCAAGTACCGCAGGGGCGAGACCGCGCCGGCGGGGTCGCGGGCGGCCCTGGAGTCCGACCGCGCCGGCTGGCTGGCGGACGCGGACTGGGACCGGATCGACGGGCTGGAGCGCTTCGCGGCCGAGCGGGACCTCGAGCTGCTGGACGTCGCCATGGGCGGGCTGGCGGCGCAGCCGGCCGTGGCGTCGGTCATCGCCGGTGCCACCCGGCCCGAGCAGGTGCTCCGCAACGCCCAGGCCATCGCCTGGGAGCCGACCGCCGCCGACCTCGCCGAGCTGAACGAGCTCTGAGCCCGAGGGCACTCCCCTCGGCCCGGCGCTGGCACAGACCGCACCCCGAGGTCGCGGCATGACCCCGTGACACCGGGGGCCGGCTGGCGCCGTCTACGTCCAGGAGCCGCCGTTGCCCCAGCCGGCACCGGGGTGGACGTGCACCTCGTCGTCCTGCCACGCCTCGTTGCGTCGCCCACGCAGGCGCCGGACGATCCCGTACCCGATGAGGGCCGCGAACGCAGCCACCCCCAGCCCGAACACGGCATACAGGAACACGCCCATGGCCACCCCCTCGAGACGAACCGTTCACGTCCACGGTAGCCCTCGAGATCGGATGCGGGAGCGGAAACGGGCAGGCGCGCTCGAAACGCGCGCGCGGCCGGTCGTCGCGATGGGGCAGGATCCGGGGGTGCTCGCTGACCTCTGGCCGACGTTCGGCCTCGTCCTGACCACCCCGCGGCTCACGCTGCGCCTCCCCTCGACGGACCAGCTCGTCGCCCTGGCCGAGGTGGCGGCCGAGGGGGTTCACGGCCCGGACGAGCGCCCGTTCCTCACGCCCTGGACCGAGGGCAGCCCCGCGGACAGGGCGCGCGGCGTACTGGAGGGCCACTGGTACCGGCTCGGCACGTGGGAGCAGGACAGCTGGGGCCTCGGCATGGCCGTCATCGACGAGGCCGGGACACCCATGGGGATCGCGACGTTGAGGGCGCGGGACTTCCGCGTCACCCGCGAGGTCACCACCTCCTCGTGGCTGGGTGTGCGCTTCCAGGGTCAGGGGTACGGCACGGAGGCGCGCACCGCGCTGCTGGCCCTCGCCTTCGACCACCTCGGCGCCACCGACGCGACGACGGAGGTGTTCCAGGACAACCACGCCTCGCAGGGGGTGTCGCGCAAGCTCGGCTACGAGCCGGACGGCATCTCGCGCGACCGCCGCGGCGACGAGGTGCTGGTCTCGGACCGCCTGCGGCTCACCCGTCCCCGCTGGGACTCCCTCACCAGCCGCGTCCCGGTCCAAGTCTCCGGCCTCGAAGCTGCGCAGGACATGTTCTCCTGACCGAAACCGCTGCGCTGGAACGCAAACCGGAGCTACCGTCCGCTCATGCCGTTCGTGGTGCTGGGGGTGGCCACCGTGTTGCTGTATGCCGGGGTGGGCGGCTGGATGTCCCGCGTCGCGCGGCGCGATCCTGCCCGCAGCTTCGCGATCGGCAGGTATGGACGCATCCGGCGGCGCGACGTCACCGCCGCCGAGTGGATCCGCCGCTATCTGCCCTGGGGGCTCGGCGCCGGCCTCCTGACCATCCTCTTCGGCATCGTCATCCTCGAGTTCGGACGGCGCTGAGCCGTCGGACCTCTGCGCCCGCCCGGCTCGGCGCTGGCGCGACTCGGCGTCGCGTGCCACGGTCCCGGCGCCGGCACACGGCTCGCCCCACCGACTTCAGTCGCGGGAGACCTCGGCGTACGCGGCCTGCAGCAGGGCCGGGTCCGGCCCCTCGAGCCGGGTCGGCTTGGCGATGTCGGTGAGCACGACGAACCGCAGCAGCGACCCGCGCGACTTCTTGTCCCGCTTCATCGCGTCGAGCAGCTGGGGCCACCGGTCGCCGCGGTAGGTCGTGGGCAGCCCGAGCGAGGAGAGAATGGCGCGGTGCCGGTCGACGACCGCCTCGTCGAGGCGTCCGGCCAGCCGCGCGAGCTCGGCGACGTAGACCATGCCGATGGCGACGGCCGCACCGTGCCGGAAGGCGTACCGCTCGACCTGCTCGACGGCGTGCCCGAAGGTGTGGCCGTAGTTGAGGATCTCGCGCAGCCCCTGCTCGGTGAGGTCCTGCCCGACGACGTCGGCCTTGACCTGCACGGCCCGCTCGATGAGCTCGCGCACGTGCGGCCCGGTCGGCGTCGACACGCCCTCGGGGTCCGCCTCGACGAGGTCGAGGATGACCGGGTCGGCGATGAAACCGCACTTGACGACCTCGGCCAGCCCCGCGACGAAGTCGTGCCGCGGCAGTGTCTCGAGGGTCGCGAGGTCGCAGAGGACCCCGGCGGGCGGGTGGAAGGCTCCCACGAGGTTCTTGCCCTCAGGCGTGTTGATGCCGGTCTTGCCGCCGACGGCTGCGTCGACCATCCCGAGCAGGGTGGTGGGCACGTGCACGACCTTCACACCGCGCAGCCAGGTCGCTGCCACGAAGCCGGCGAGGTCGGTCGTCGCTCCCCCGCCGACAGCCACGACGGCGTCCGAGCGCGTGAAGCCCGCCTGCCCGAGGACACCCCACAGGAAGGCGGCGACCTGCGCGGTCTTGGCCTCCTCCGCGTCGGGCACCTCCGCGGCATACGCCTCGTAGCCGTGCCCGGACAGGGCGTCGCGCACCCCCTCGCCGGTCGCCGCGAGGGCCCGCGGGTGGACGACGAGGACGCGCTGGACGGACTCGCCCAGCAGGGCCGGCAGCTCGTCGAGCAGCCCGGTGCCGACGAGCACCTCGTACTCGCCTCCCACGCTGATGCGGGTCGTCTCCTGCGTGCTCACCGTTCTCCGTCCTGGGCGTGCGTGTGCGTGGTGTCGTCCGCCGCGCGCTCACCCAGCAGCGCGAGGATCTCCTCGACGATGGCTGCCGGCTTGCGGCCCGCGGTGTCGACGCGGTGGGTCGCGAGGCGCTGGTAGACCGGGCGCCGCTCGTTCATCATCTTCGTCCACGTGGCCCGCGGGTTGACCATGAGCAGCGGCCGGTTCCCGCCGTCGAACCCGATCCGGCGCGCGGCGTCAGCGATCGCGACGTCGAGGAAGACCACGACGTGCCCCGCCAGCAGCTCCTGCGTCGCCGGGTCCATCGGCGCCCCGCCACCGAGCGAGACGACGCCGTCACACTCGGCGAGGGACCGCGTCACCTCTGCCCGCTCGAGGTCGCGGAAGTGGGCCTCGCCGTGGTCGACGAAGATGTCCGGGATCGACTGCCCGGCGCGCTCCTCGATGGCGGTGTCGGTGTCGTGCCACGGCACGTCGAGAGCGCGCGCGAGGCGCCGGCCGATGGTGCTCTTGCCCGCCCCGGGCGGTCCGATGACCACCACCCGCGGACGCAGGGGTGCGTTCACCACGTGCGCATGGCCTCCGGGATCGAGGCGAGGTATGCCGCGTGGTTGCGTGCGGTCTCGGCCACTGAGTCCCCGCCGAACTTCTCCAGGCACGCCTCCGCCAGGACCAGGGCGACCATCGCCTCGGCCACCACGCCGGCTGCCGGGACGGCGCACACGTCGGACCGCTGGTGGATCGCCTTGGCAGCCTCGGCGCCGGTGGTGTCGACGGTGTCGAGGGCGCGCGGCACGGTCGAGATCGGCTTCATCGCAGCACGCACCCGCAGCACGTCACCGGTGGACATGCCGCCCTCGGTGCCGCCCGCACGGCCGGTGCGACGCCTGATCGTCCCTTCGGCGTCGCGCTCCATCTCGTCGTGCGCGGCCGAACCCCGCCGCGCGGCCGTGCGGAACCCGTCGCCCACCTCGACGCCCTTGATCGCCTGGATCCCCATGAGGGCGCCGGCGAGACGCGCGTCGAGGCGACGGTCCCAGTGCACGTGCGAGCCCAAGCCCGGCGGCAGGCCGTAGGCGAGGACCTCGACGACCCCGCCGAGCGTGTCGCCGTCCTTCTTGGCGGCCTCGACCTCGGCGACCATGGCGGCGCTGCCGGCGGCGTCGAGGGTGCGCACCGGGTCGGCGTCGACCTCCTCGACCTGGTCCGGGGTGGGCAGCGGCGCCTCGTCGGCGACGCCCGCGGTGCCGATCGCGACCGTGTGCGAGACGAGCCGGATGCCGTACGCCTGCTCGAGGAACCGCGACGCGACCTCGCCGAGCGCGACCCGGGCGGCAGTCTCCCGGGCGGAGGCGCGCTCCAGCACCGGGCGGGCGTCGTCGAAGCCGTACTTCTGCATGCCGACGAGGTCGGCGTGGCCGGGACGCGGGCGGGTGAGCGGCCTGTTGCGCGCGACCTCCTTCTCGGCGTTGACGTCGTCGGCGGCGGCGTACGCCTCGTCCGAGACCGGGTCCGCGGCCATGACGGTCTGCCACTTGGGCCACTCGGTGTTGCCGACCCGGATGGCGACGGGCGAGCCCATCGTCACCCCGTGGCGCACCCCGCCGAGGAACTCCACCTCGTCCTGCTCGAACTTCATCCGGGCCCCGCGGCCGAAGCCGAGGCGACGGCGGGCCAGGGCGGCGGCGACGTCCTTGGTGGTCACCTGCACGCCGGCCGGCAGCCCCTCCATCGTCGCGAGCAGGGCGGGGCCGTGGGACTCACCTGCGGTCAACCAGCGGAGCATGTCCCGATCCTCCCACGGGCACCACCGCACCCGACGAGGGTGCTCTCACCGTGGACCCCGGTCTCCCGCGGGCGGCGGACCCCGGTCTCCCGCGGGCGGCAGACCGCGGACTCCCGCAGGCGGCGGCGACGCGTGCGAGGATGCGGCACCATGGCCGCCCCAGACACGCCCAGCACGCCCGGTGCGGTGCATCGGCGCCGGTCGGGGGTGCTGCGCAGCGCAGCGCAAGCAGCCCTGTGCGTCCTGGGCCTGCTCGCCGGCTGCGTGGTCGGTTCCCTCATGTTCTGGGTGGCGCCGCTGACGCTGGCCCTGGCGGGTGGTCTCGTGCTCGCAGCCCGGGTCCTTGCAGGCCCGTGGTGGAAGCCGCTGCTGTGGGGGTCGGCGGTCGGGCTGTGCGTCCCGTTTCTCCTGGGGCAGCTGCTGCCGTTCGGCGGGTGACCGGGGCAACCTCGTCGCCGCGCAGTGAGCAGTGACGTCGCGCCCTTCCCGAGCGGGGACGTCGCGCCGGGGACGGACGTCGACCCTCCCGACCTCGCAGGCCCGGACCGGGCGGATCGCGGCGGATGGGTGCACCGCGGGATCTATCGTGAACGCATGACGACCTTCCGCACGGTGCTCCAGGCGACAGGCGGCAACAACGTGGGCATCGTCGTTCCCGAGGAGACGGTGCTCGCCTTCGACCGCGGGAAGCGGGTCCCCGTCGTGGTGACGATCGACGGCGACTACACCTACAGGACGACCATCGGGGTGATGGGAGGCCGCTACCTCGTCTCGTTCAACGCGGAGACCCGCAAGCAGACGGGACGCGGCGCGGGCGATGAGGTCGAGGTGGAGCTGGTGGCCGACCCGGACCGCTGAACCTCGGTCGTGGTCTGCCGCGAGGCGCGCGTGGCGACGTCGAACACTGCGCGCCCCCTGGTCGGCATCAGCCGGCGTTCGTCCTACGAGGATCCGACCGTCGATGCCGTCGGCTCGAGCGGCGTCAGCGGTTCCCACGTGACGGGGACACGCCGCATGACGAGCGCGCAGTCGAGCTGCGCAGACCCGTCAGGGAATGCCGACCGGTCGGAGAAGAACGAGGAGTGCGCCTCCAACACCTCGGCCGGGTCAACTCGCCAGGCGTTGGTGCGCAGGGCGAGCCCGTCGAACCGCCCGGGATCGCGTGTGCCTGAGTACCCGACCGACCCGCGCTCGAAGAAGGCCGAGGCGGCAGCCACGTCGGCGAACAGCCTGCTGCCGCGCAGCTGGTCCGTGATGCCGACAGCCACGCTGACCTCGGCACTCCCGTCGCGGGCTGCGAAGGCCACGCGCATCCGCTCGGTCGACTCACTGACGTCGAAGTCGGCACGGTGGTGCTCACCGGGGAACAGGCGCCCACCGACGAGGACGTTGACCGGTGAGCTGCTGTCTCGTCGGGGGATGTAGACGCCGGTCCGGATCCCACGCGGGGAGTCCCACTCCACCGCAACGCGGTGGGCAGCGTTCTCGCTGCGCAGGCCGACCCACGCGGGCAGCCCGCGCGGGCGCATCGAACCGAGCCGGATCAGGCAGATCCCGGCGACGGCATACCCGTCGACGATCTGGGGTCGGAACCCCGGCGGCAGCAGGCGGCCGATCACGGTGGGGTCGACCCGGAAGTTGACCAGCAGCCGGCGCTCGACCTCTCCCGCCAGGCTGGGCGGTCTCAGCGCGAAGGTCCCCACCCCGGTCACGGGTCGGAGACTACCGACTCCGGCGCCCCCACGTCCTCGAGCTCAACCGAGCAGCCGCGCGAGCTTCGTACGGCTCTCGAGGAAGGCCGCGACGTCGAGCCCCAACCGCTGCTGGTGGCACAACCAGGCGACCAGGATCAGCTCCTCCAGCAGATCCGGGCCCGGACCCCCTTCGCGACGCATGGCGGCAAGGGCGAGGTGGTGTGCCTGCAGTGCTGTGTTGCGCCCGTCGCGCGACGGGTGCGGTGCGAGGAACGCCAGCACCAACCGGGTGTAGCTCTCTGCCCACCTCAGGCGGGCCACCGTGACCGGCACGGCCTGATCGACCAGCCAGCGCAGCAGCGAACCGTGCACGGACGCGGCATCCGCAGGCGCGAGCGCGGTGAGCTCGGTCTGGACCCCCACGGCGAACCCCTGGCGGCAGCTCTCCCACCGGGGCGAGCCGCCCCCCTGTCCGGCCGCGAGCTGCTCCAGCATCTCGTCGAGCTGGTCGGCCGAGTAGGGGCCGGCGACGATGGCCTCGAGGGCGTCGTCGAGCCACCCGGCCGGTGGTGCGGACGAGCACAGCGACCCGGCCACCTCACCGGCGGGACGGGTGACGGCCTCGAGCCGTCGACGGCGCCGTGCCATCACCTGCGCCAGCTGCTCGGAGGTCGGTTCGGGGTGTGCGCGCAGGTGGAGCCACCGGAAGAGATCCGTCTCGGTCTGCTCGTGCACCTCGCCCGCGCCGACCCACGTCAGCACTCGTTCGACCACGAGCATGCAGAGCGTGTGCGCGTCGATGCTCGACCCGCGTCCGGCCACGTCATCGAAGTCCTCGCGGGCCGGCAGGGCGACATACGCAGGCACTGCCACCGCCAAGTCACCGGGAGCGACCCTGCCGTGTCGGACGTCGGCCAGCCAGTCCCAGAGCTCCTCCGCCAGGGCCGCCTCACGTCCTCTGGCCGTCGAGGACACGGCGGCCTCGTCCGGCAGCCCGGCACGGGCGACCTTGAGCACCGTCCCCCACCGCACCGGCGGCAGGTCGTGGGCCAGTGCGGTCACCGCGGCCTCGTACCCCGCAGCAGAGCCTGCCTGCGCGCGGACGTCGACCAACCGCGCCTCGAACTGCTCCGAGGACGTCACGCGCCCGGTGTTCGTCACGGCACCCCCTGCTCAGATCGGCCACATCGACGGGACCAGCCTCGCACCGACCTGTCGCGTCCACATCCCTGCCGTGACGCAACGACGTGGCAGGAACCGCGGGTGTCGCGGTGACCTTCTCCCGGACGCGAGAACCGGGACGCACCCGCTCAGAGCGTGTAGCGGGCGGCGACACCGACGAAGGCGCCCACGAGCATCGCGGGCCCGAAGGCGATGTGCGACCGGAGCCCGACCCGCCGCCCGGCCAGCATGACCAGGGCGACCACTCCACCGACGACGAAGCCCGCAACCGTCCCCATGACGACGGCGCCGACCCCGAGCCAGCCGAGGACGAGGCCGATGAGGCCGGAGAGCTTCACGTCGCCGAACCCGAGCGACCCCGGGGAGACCAGCGCGAGCACGAAGTACAGCGCGTAGAGGGCCGCCGCGCAGACCAGCGCCCGCACCAGGGGCTGCCACTCCCCCGCCCCCAGCGCGGCCACCGCCACGAGCACCAGCAGCACGGGGTACGCCGGCAGCACGAGCCCGTCCGGGAGGCGGTGCACGTCGGCGTCGATCCACACCAGGGCGACCGCGAGCCATGCGAACGCGAGGTATGCCGGCAGCGCGGCCCAGCCGGCCGAACCACCCACCTGCCAGGAGAGCCAGCCCCACAGCAGCGCGAGCGCCACCCCCGGCCACCACGCGTGGCGCGGCAGTTCGCCGGCCTCGTCCGACTCGATGCGGTAGCCGCCGGTGGCGAGCTGGCGCCCCGTCAGCACACCGACCAGCGCCCCGGCCAGGGTGAAGACCATGACGAGCCACCACGCCGTCCCGGCGTGCGGCGCCCAGACGGTCACCGGGCCAGGGCCTGTCGCCCGGCGGCATACATCGCGTCCACGGGCGGGGCCTCGCCGGTGAACAGCCGGAACTGCTCCGCAGCCTGGTGGACGAGCATGTCGAGCCCCGACACCACGGTGGCGCCCGCCGCCGTGGCCGCTCGCGCCAGGGGCGTGGGCCAGTCGGCGTAGACGACGTCCATGACCGTCGCGCCCGACAGCTCGCGCCCCTTCCGACCGCCGGCCGGGCCCCCCAGTGCGGCCGCGGCGGCCACCGCACCGGCAGGCGGAAGCGTGCTGACCACGAGGCGACCCGGGTCCCTCGCCCAGTCCGCCAGCGCGACGACCTCGACCGCCACGCCGGCGTGCACGGCCAGCCGCAGCGTCTCGGGCCGCGCGTCGCCCCTGACCGCCAGCTGCACCGAACGCACCCCCAGACCTGCCAGGGCGAGCAGCGCGCTGCGCGCCGTCGCACCGCCCCCGAGGACGGTCGCGGCACCGTCGTGCGGGGCGCCGGCCAGGGCTGCCTCGATGCCGTGGACGTCGGTGTTGTGGGCGTCCCACCCGAGGTCCTCACGCCGGACCAGGGTGTTGACCGCCCCGGTGACCCGCGCGGTCTCCGTCACCGTCGCGGCGACCTCGAACGCCACCTCCTTGAGCGGCATGGTGAGGCTGAGGCCGCGCCAGGACTCGTCGCGCTCCCCCACCCAGCCAGCCAGGTCGTCGGCGCCCACCTCGTGCGCGGTGTAGCGCCACTCGGTCAGCCCGAGCGCGCGGTAGCCGGCAGCGTGCAGCGTCGGCGACAGCGAGTGGGCCACCGGCTGCCCCAGGACGGCAGCGTTCAGCACCGGTCGCTGTGCTGCCGGCACCACGACTGGAACTCCTTGACGTTCCGGTCGTGCTCGGCCTGCGTGGCGGCGAACTTGGTCTCGCCCGTGTCGGGGTCGACGGTCACGAAGAACAGCCACGGCCCCGGGGTCGGGTTGGCGGCCGCCTCGATCGAGGCCGCGCCGGGGCTGTTGATCGGCCCGGGCGGCAGGCCCTGGACCTTGTAGGTGTTGTACGGGCTCGGGCTCTGCCGGTCGGCATTGCTGGTGCCGGCGCGGCCGCGCTTCTGGACGGCGTAGTGGACGGTGGAGTCCATCTGCAGCAGCCCGAAGTTGGGCGCGCCCCTGGTCGCGAGCCGGTTGACGATGACGCGCGCGACCTTGCCACGGTCGGCGTCGCCGCTGACCTCTCCCTCGACGATCGACGCCACGGTCAGGACGCGCTCGGCGTCGCCCTCGTCGACCCCGGCCTTGGAGAGCTCGCTCACCGTCATCGCGACCATCTGCTTGAGCTGGTCGGTGGCGGTGGCGTCCTTCGCGAACTCGTACGTCGACGGGAACAGCCAGCCCTCGACGTTGCCCTTGGCCGCAGCCGGCAGGCCGAGCGCGGCCGGGTCCTTGGCCGCTGCCTGGTAGTCGGCCACGGGCACACCCGTCCCCTTGGACAGGGCGGCGAAGATCTCGTTCTTCCACAACCCCTCGCGGATCGTCACGCGGGGGACGTCGGCGCGGTTCTTCGAGTCGATCAGGATCGCCACCGCGTCCGCGGCCTTCATCTGCTTGCGGAACGTGTACGTGCCCGGCTGGACGCCCGTGATGCGCGGGTTCGCGGCAGCCGCGTCGGCGAACGCCTTGGTCGACTTCACCACGCCCGCGGCGACGAGCGCGCGGCCCATGGCCGGTGGCAGGTCGCCGTCCTTGATGGTCACCTGCACCTGCCCGGTGCCCGGGCCGGGGTAGTCGTTGCTCTCCAGGAACCCGTCGACGACCGGGCGCAGGACCGTGTATGCCGCGAGCGCTGCGGCCGCCACGATGGCCAGGGCCACGACGAGGATGCCGAACCGGCGGCCACGCCGACGACGGCGGCGCGGGCGCTGGTGCCGCTCGGACCGCGTGCGGACGGGCGCGTCCCCGTGGTGCACGTCCGGGTGCTCGTGGTGCTCGTCGTGCCCCCCGAAGATCGAGTGATCCAGCCGGGGCTCGGTCATCGGTGCCTGTCCTTCGTCCTGGGCTTGCGCCCACCGGTCCTCACCAGCTCGCCGGGCGGGCGCCCTGAGCTGCGCTCCGCGTCCAGTGCCGCCTGCAGGATGAGGACTGCTGCCGCCTGGTCGACGACGGCCCGCTGGGACCGGCCGCCGACACCGCTGGCGCGGAGCTGGCGGTGGGCCTCGACCGTGGTGTTCCGCTCGTCGAGGAGACGCACGGGAACCGGGGCGACGCGGACCGCCAGCCGCCCAGCATACGTGCGTGCGATGCCGGCAGCGGGACCTTCGGAGCCCGAAAGTGAGCGCGGCAGCCCCACGACGACCTCCACCGCCTCGAGCTCGCGCACCAGCTCGACGATCTCCTCGACGTCGGTGGGGGCCTCGGCCGTGGCGTCGGCGTCCCTCGCCACGGTCCGGACCGGGGTGGCCAGCAGCGCGGAGGGGTCGCTCGCGGCGACGCCGACGCGCACGCTGCCGACGTCGATGCCCACCCGCCGGCCGGGGCGGGTGGGCATCGACGTGTCGTGCGGGTCGGTCACCCGGCCGAGCCGTTCCGGACGGCCGCGTCGACCTGTCCGAGGGCCTCACCGGTACGGCTGGCGTCGGTGCCGCCGCCCTGGGCCAGGTCGTCCTTGCCGCCGCCCCCGCCGCCGAGCGCCTGCGCGGCGACCCGGACGAGCGCGCCGGCGCGGATCCCGCGCTCTCGGGCGCCGGCGTTGGTGGCGACGACGACCGACGGACGGCCCTTCGCGACCCCGGTCAGCGCCACGACCGCGGGGGCCGCGTCACCGAGCCGGCCCCGCAGGTCCAGGGCCATGGTGCGCAGGTCGTCCGCGGACGCGCCCTCACCGGCGTCGTGGGTGAGCAGGCGGACCCCGTCGACGTCGCGGGCGTACTCCACGAGCCGGCCGGTCTGGGCCTGGACCTGCTCGCGGTGCATCCGCTCGATCTCGCGCTCGGCCTCGCGGACCCGCGCCACGAGCTGGGCGACCCGCTCCTTGAGCTCTCCGGGCTGGACCTTGACGATGTCGGTCAGCTCCGCGACGAGCGCACGCTCCTTGGCCAGGTAGCGCAGCGCGTCCATGCCGACGAACGCCTCCAGGCGGCGCACGCCGGAGCCGACCGAGGACTCACCGGTGACCGACAGCGCGCCGATCTGGCTGGAGTGGCCGACGTGCGTGCCACCGCACAGCTCGCGGGACCAGGGGCCACCGATCTCGATGACGCGGACCTGCTCGTCGTAGGTCTCCCCGAACAGCGCCAGCGCACCGAACTCGCGGGCCTCGGGCAGGGTCATGTACTGCGCGGAGACTGGCAGGTCCTGGCGGACCGCGAGGTTCGCCACCTCCTCGATCTCGCTGCGGGTCTCGGCGCTGAGCGCCTGTCCCCACGCGAAGTCGAGGCGCAGGTAGCCGGGCTTGTTGTAGGAGCCGGACTGCAGG
Source organism: Phycicoccus sp. M110.8 (assembly GCF_032464895.1). NCBI lineage: Bacteria > Bacillati > Actinomycetota > Actinomycetes > Micrococcales > Intrasporangiaceae > Phycicoccus > Phycicoccus sp. M110.8. Next base: position 28,442 of record NZ_JAWDIC010000005.1, on the reverse strand, counting down.
GCCGACGGGCCGAGCACCTGGCGCAGCGCCGCGTGCACGACGTGCGTGCCTGAGTGCGCCTGGCACGCCGAGATGCGCCACTCGGGGTCGACCTCGGCGCTGACCTCCAGGCCCTGGCGGACCGGGCCGGTGAGGACCTCGACGGTGTGCACGACCAGGCCCTTGACCGGGCGCTGGACGTCGACGACCTTGAGGTGCGCGCCGTCGGCGACGATGACGCCCTCGTCGGCGATCTGGCCACCGGACTCGGCGTAGAACGGGGTGCGGTCCAGCACGACCTGGCCGCGCTGGCCGGGCTCGAGCTCCTCGACGCGCTCCCCGTCCACGACCAGGCCGAGGACCTTCGCCTCGGTGGTCAGCTCGGAGTACGCGCGCCAGTCGGTCGCGCCGAGCGCCCGCAGGTCCTTCCAGACCTCGGTGTTGGCGTGGCCGCCCTTCTTGGCCTTCGCGTCGGCCTTGGCCCGCTCGCGCTGCTCCTGCATGAGCCGGGTGAAGCCCTCGCGGTCGACCTCCAGGCCCTGCTCGGCGGCCATCTCGAGGGTGAGGTCGATCGGGAACCCGTAGGTGTCGTGGAGCTGGAACGCCTGCTCCCCCGCCAGGGTGCTGCCGCCGGACTCCCTGGTGCGGGTCACCGCGGTGTCCAGGATGGTCGTGCCCGCGGCGAGGGTGCGCCGGAAGGCGTCCTCCTCGGCATACGCGATCTGGGAGATGCGCTCGAACCCGTCACGCAGCTCGGGGTAGGACTGGCTCATCCGCTCCACCGACACCGGCAGCAGCAGCGGCAGGCTCGGCTCGTCGAAGCCGAGCAGGCGCATCGAACGCACCGCGCGGCGCAGCATCCGGCGCAGGACGTAGCCGCGGCCCTCGTTGCCCGGGGTGACGCCGTCGCCGATGAGCATCAGGCTCGAGCGGACGTGGTCGGCCACGACGCGCAGCCGGACGTCGTCGGGGTGGCTGTGCGCCGCGTCGTGCCCGGACTGCTGGCCGTACTTCTTGCCGGTGAGCTCGGCCGCACGCTCGAGGACGGGGTAGACCTCGTCGATCTCGTACATGTTGTCGACGCCCTGCAGGATCGAGGCGATCCGCTCCAGGCCCATGCCGGTGTCGATGTTCGGCTTGGGCAGCGGCCCGGAGACGTCGAAGTCGACCTTGCTGCGGACCTGCGACAGCTTGGACTGCATGAAGACGAGGTTCCACACCTCCATGAACCGGTCCTCGTCGACCGCCGGGCCGCCGTCGGGGCCGTACTCCGGGCCACGGTCGACGTAGATCTCCGAGCACGGGCCGCCGGGGCCGGGGACGCCCATGTGCCAGTAGTTGTCGGCCAGCCCGCGGCGCACGATGCGCTCGCGCGGGATGTCCGTGAGCTGCACCCACAGGTCTGCGGCCTCGTCGTCGTCCTCGAAGACGGTCGCCCACAGCTTGTCGGGCTCGATGCCGTAGCCGCCCTGGGCCTGGGGCGTGGTGAGCAGCTCCCAGGCGAACTCGATGGCGCCGGCCTTGAAGTAGTCGCCGAAGGAGAAGTTGCCGTTCATCTGGAAGAACGTGCCGTGGCGCGAGGTCTTGCCGACCTCCTCGATGTCCTGGGTGCGGACGCACTTCTGCACCGAGGTGGCCCGGTCCCACTGCGGGGTCTGCTGGCCGAGGAAGTACGGCTTGAAGGGCACCATCCCGGCGTTGACGAACAGCAGGTTCGGGTCGTCGTAGATGAGCGGTGCGGAGGGGACGACGGTGTGGCCCCGACCCTCGAAGAAGGAGAGCCAGCGGCGCCTGATCTCGGCGGTTTCCATGGGTGAATCAGTCCTTAAGCGCATGCCGCGCGTCTGCAGGCGGACATGACGAATCGTACGGGCAGTGCGGTGGGCGTGTGCGGGGCGGCAGCGCGGGGCGCCGGCGCCCCTACCGAGCTCGGTGCGCCCCGGGGCCCGTCGGGTCGTCGAGCAGCGCCCGCGCGGAGTCGGCGTCGAGCCGGGGACGGCCCGCGACGTCGTCGACGGTGTCGGTGTCGATGCCCAGCGCGAGGCGCAGCTCGCCCTCGCGCTGCTCCATGCCCTCACGCACGGCGGCAGCGAGCTCCTTGAGCCCCTCGCCGAAGTCGGACAGGCCGTGGGCGACCCCGGAGGGGGTGTACGCCTGCGCGGCCTTGCTCAGCCGGCGCACGGCATACACACCGGCGGCGGCGCCCAGGGCGGTCCAGAAGAGTCGGGACACCGGCGATCAGCCCCTGCGGCGGCGACGGCCGCCCGCGTTGCGCTGCCCGCCGCCACCGAGCGCCGAGCGGACGCCGTAGGTGAACGCGGCGACCTTGACCACCGGGCTGCCGAGCGTGGCCGCGAACAGCGACGTCAGCGCGCTGGCGTTCGTGGTGATCGCCGAGACGTTGGTGGTGATCGTGTCGACCCGGGCCAGCTGCTCGTTGGTCAGGCTGACGGTGTCGGTGAGCTTGAGCAGCGTCGGCTGGACGTTCTCGGTGGTCGTGCGCACGCTGACCCTCGTCTCGTCGAGGATCTTGCCGGCCTTGCCGATCACGCTCCCCAGCCGGAACACGAGGAACGCGAAGGCCAGCGCGGCGACCATGCCTGCGATGTCGCCCAGACTCACTGAATCCATGGCGAGCACCCTACCCCGACGCCCGCGCCTCGCCCGTCCGACTTGTCCGCCGCCCCGCGACCCCGTTCGCGACCCGGTTCGCAGGCTCGTCCGCGAGCCCGTTCGCGTCCCCGTCCGCGCCCGTCGACGTCGTGGTCACGGGCGCTGTCGGTGGCCGGGTGCACGATGCGGCCATGGATGAGACAGGACGCTACGAGCTGGTCGCCTTCGACGTCCCGGACGCGGGGGCCGCCGCGCGCTTCTGGGCCGACCTCACGGGCTGGGAGGTGGTCCGTGACGTGGGCGACTGGGCCACGCTGCGCGCACCCGACGGCCAGGAGGTCGCCTTCCAGCAGGTGGCCGACCACCGGGCACCGCAGTGGCCGGGGCAGGAGCACCCGCAGCAGGCCCACCTCGACCTGCTGGTCGACGGCACCGAGGCGGCCGCACAGCGGGCGGTCTCCCTCGGCGCCACCCGGCTGGCCGACGGCGCGTCGTGGGTGACCCTGGCCGACCCTGCCGGGCACCCGTTCGACCTGTGCCAGAAGGACGGGCAGGAGGGGGTCGGCCTGTACGCCGTGACCTACGACGCGCCCGACGCCTCCGCCCTCGCCCACTTCTACGCCGGGCTGTTCGGGGTGAAGGTGGCCTATGACGGCCCGGAGGGCGCGATGGTCACGACCGATGGCCACACCCTGATGGTGCAGCAGGTGCAGGAGTACACCGCACCGCGCTGGCCGGACCCCCAGCACCCGCAGCAGGCGCACCTCGACGTCCTCGTCGACGACCTCGACACAGCCGTGGCGCGGGCGCTGGAGCTCGGCGCGACCGAGCTCCCCGGGGGCGGTGACGGCTGGCGGACGCTGGCGGACCCCGCCGGGCACCCGTTCGACCTCACCACCGGCTGACCACCGGCTGACCCGAGGGGCGGCGGTCAGCTGCCGCGGATGCGCTCCTTGAGCCACGTCCAGCGCTGCTGCAGCCGGGCCTCGAACCCCCGGTCGGTGGGTCGGTAGTAGTCCGTCCGCCCCTGCAGGTCGTCCGGCAGGTACGCCTGCCGGGCGACCCCGTCCGGCTCGTCGTGCGCGTAGACGTACCCGTCGCCGTGCCCGAGCCGGCTGGCGCCGGCATACCCGCTACCGCGCAGGTGGGGCGGCACGAGGCCGCCCTTGCCCGCCCGGACGTCCGCGATGGCCTCGTTGATGCCGGTGTATGCCGCGTTGCTCTTGGGCGCGAGCGCGTTGTGGACCACCGCCTGGGCCAGGATGATCCGCGCCTCGGGCATCCCGATCTGGGCGACGGCGTGCATCGCGGCGACAGCCGTCTGCAGGGCGGTCGGGTCCCCCATGCCGACGTCCTCCGACGCGGAGATGACGATGCGCCGGGCGATGAACCGCGGGTCCTCCCCCGCCTCGAGCATGCGCGCGAGGTAGTGCAGCGCCGCGTCGACGTCCGAGCCGCGCATGGACTTGATGAGCGCGGACGCGACGTCGTAGTGCTGGTCGCCGGTGCGGTCGTAGCGGACGGCGGCGTGCGCGACCGCCTGCTCGGTGTGCGCCAGCGTGATCTCGACCGGGCCGTCGACGTCTGCCCCGGGCGCGACCCCGTCCTGGGCGACGCCGGCGGCCGCCTCGAGCGAGGTGAGGGAGCGGCGTGCGTCGCCGCCGGCGATCCGGACCAGGTGGTCCCGGGCGTCGTCGGCGAGGGTGTACTCGCCCGCCAGTCCGCGTTCGTCGACCAGGGCGGAGGCGAGGACGTCGGCGACCTCCTCGTCGGTCAGGGGGCCCAGGGTCACGAGCATCGACCGCGACAGCAGCGGGGCGATGACGGAGAACGACGGGTTCTCGGTCGTCGCGGCCACGAGGATCACCTGCCGGTTCTCGACCCCGGGGAGCAGCGCGTCCTGCTGGGCCTTGGTGAACCGGTGGATCTCGTCGAGGAACAGCACGGTCTGCCGGTCGAACATGTCGCGGTCGCGCAGGGCCTGCTCCATGACCGCCCGGACGTCCTTCACGCCGGCGGTGACCGCGGAGAGCTCGACGAACCGGCGGTCCGCGGCGTTGGCGACAAGGTGGGCCAGGGTGGTCTTGCCCGTGCCGGGCGGACCCCAGATGATCGCCGACAGCGGCCCAGCCGAGCCGCCCGAGCCCTCGATCAGCCGTCGCAGCGGGCTGCCGGCGCGCAGGACGTCGGACTGGCCGCGGACCTCCTCCAGCGAGCGCGGCCGCATGCGGACGGCGAGCGGAGGCAGCTGCGCGCCCGACGGCATACGGTCGCCGGCCTCGCCGGCACGCACAGCACTCGTCGCCGCGAACAGGTCCTCTCCAGCCGCTCCTCCCACGGGTGGCAGGCTATCCCCCGTGCCCGACGCGCCCTCCCCCAGCACACTGCACCCCGACCGGTCCCGCTCCCTGCTGTCCCGGCTCGGGTCCGCCCTGGCCCACCGCCCGAAGACGGTCGTGCTCACCTGGGTCGTGCTCGTCGTGCTCGGGTTCGCCACGGCGCTCGGCGCCTTCGGCAACGAGCGGCTGTTCGCCCGGCTCAGCACCGGCGAGCCCTCGGTGTCGGGGCAGAACTCCGACGGACGCGACCTGCTGGTCAAGCAGGGCCAGTCGCAGCTGACGACCTACACGGTCCGGGTCGACGACGTCGATGTCACCGACCCCGGGCTGGCGCAGGCCGCCACCCGCACCGCTGCCGACATCAAGGGGCTTCCCGGCGTGGCCTCGGTCGCCTCCCCGTACGTCGTCCCGGGCGGGCCCACGGGGCCGGCCGCCGCGCCGCTGCTGGCCGGCGGCTCGCCGTCGGGGCGCGGGTTCGTCACGGTCGTGACCTTCTCCGGAGACCCGGGCAAGGCGCAGCAGAAGCAGCTCGAGGCGGACGTCCGCGACGCGTTCGCCCCCGTGCGTTCCGCCGCACCCGCCGCACGGGTCACGGCGGCCGGCCTGTCGGACCTCATCACCGCCATCACCGACCAGCTCGAGGTCGACCTGCGCACGGGCGAGGGCATCGCCCTGCCGGTCAGCTTCGTCGTGATGATCATCGTCTTCGGCGGCTTCGTCGCCGCCGGGATGCCGATCGCCGGGGCGGTCGCGTCGATCGCGGGGGCGCTCGCCTCGCTGCTCGGCTTCTCCTACCTCATCGACCTCGACACCACCGCGGTCAACGTCGTCACGGTGCTCGGGCTGGGGCTGTGCATCGACTACGGGTTGCTCGTCGTGAGCCGGTTCCGCGAGGAGCTGCGGGCGCGGGCCCAGGGCATGCCCGCTGCGCAGATCCCCGGCGAGATGATCCGGTCGGCCGCGGCCCGCACGGTCGACTCCGCCGGCCGGACGGTCGTCTTCTCGGGGCTGACCGTCGCGATCTCGCTCGGCGGCCTGCTGGTCTTCGAGGCCCCGATCATGAAGGGCATCGGCGTGGCCGGCATGTCCGTGGTCGTCATCGCCATGCTCGTCGCGCTGACCCTCATCCCGTCGCTGTGCGTCCTCGGCGCGCGCCGGCTGCTGCGCCGTGGCACCGAGACCGCCCCCGAGCACGGAGTGTTCTCCCGGCTCGCCCAGTGGGTGCACGGTCGCCCCATCCCGATCATCGCCGTGGTCCTCGCGGCACTCGTCGCCCTCGCGCTGCCCGCGTTCGACCTGCGGCTGACCTCCTCCGGTGAGCAGCTCCTGCCGACCAGCAGCAGCCAGCGCCAGTTCTTCGAGGGGCTGGCGAAGGACTACCCGCAGCTCGGCGGGGCCGACGTTGTGGTCGTCGCCCGGGCCCCGCTGGCGCAGGTGCAGCGGTATGCCGCCGGCATACCCCTGCCTGCCGGTGGCCGCGTGCGCGACGTCAAGGACATCGGCGACGGGCTGGCGACCGTGAGCCTCGACGTCCCGGGCGCGGCGCTGGACGATCCCGCCCGGGCGCTGACCACCCAGCTGCGCGAGGACACCCCCGGCTTCCCGACCTGGGTGGTCGGGCAGGCCAGCGGACTCACCGACTTCACCGACTCGATGCTCGCCCGGGCGCCGTACGCCTTCGCGCTCGTCGCCCTCGCGACGCTGGTGCTGCTCTTCCTCATGACCGGGTCCGTCGTGATCCCCGTGAAGGCGTTGCTCCTCAACGTCGTGTCGCTGGGAGCGTCGCTCGGCGTGCTCGTCCTGGTCTTCCAGCGGGGGAACCTCGAGGGGCTGCTGTCCTTCTCGTCCGCCGGGGCGATCGAGTCCACGATCCCGCTGCTCATCCTGGCCTTCGGGTTCGGGCTGTCGATGGACTACGAGGTGTTCCTGCTGTCACGGATCGTCGAGCTGCACGAGCGGGGCTACTCCAACGACGACGCCGTGGTCGTCGGCCTGCAGCGGTCGGGGCGGATCATCACCTCGGCGGCCCTGCTCGTCGTCATCGTGTTCTCCGGGTTCGCGGCGGGCAAGCTCCTGGTCATCAAGGAGACCGGCGTCGGACTGGCGACGGCCGTGGCCATCGACGCGACCCTGGTGCGCATGCTGCTGGTGCCGGCGACGATGACGCTGCTCGGCGACTGGAACTGGTGGGCGCCCGCGCGGCTGAAGCGCCTCCACGCCCGGTTCGGGATCACGGAGTGACGTCGCGCGCGGGTGCCACCCGGCCCACGGCGCTCACCAGCCACGAGGAGCTGCTCGCCGCGACGGGCGGAAGTGCGTTCGTCCGCCACGACATCCCCGATCCGCTCGAGGGGACGGCACACGCGCTCGGCGCGGCCGTCGCCGTCCCGCGGCGCACGCACACACGCGGACTCGGCCTGCTCCTCATGGGGCCTCCGGACGAGACGGCGCGCCTCCTCGACGTGCTGCTCGCGGACGACCTGCTGCCGGCCCCCATGGCGTCGGTGACGGTCGAGCGCGGCTCCCTCGACGCCGTCGCGGCACGCCTGCCGCTCGGCGGGGGCAACGACTGGGAGTGGATGTGCGCCACCGCACCCCCGCCCGAGGTGCCGGCCGAGTCGCGGCTCGAGGAGCTGACGGCGGCCGACGAGCCGGCGATCCGGGCCCTGCTGGAGGCGGCGAACCCCACCACCGACGCGCGCCCGTTCGAGCACCCGGGGCAGCACTGGCTCGGGGTGCGCGAGGGCGACGGCCTGCTCGCCTGCGGCGTCCGTGAGCCGGGGGTGTCGCGGACCCCCGTGCTCGCCGGCATCACCGTCGCGGCAAGGGCCCGCGGCACCGGGCTGGGACTGGCGGTCACGGCCCACCTGACCCGCGAGGCCGTCGCCGAGTCGGGCGTCTGCACCCTCGGCATGTACTCGCACAACACCGTGGCCCGCAGGGTCTACCGGGGCCTCGGGTACGGCGACGTCCACGAGTGGTCGAGCCGGCGGCTGGTGCGCGCACCGGTCGGCTGAGCCGGCTCGGAACCTCGGCCCCCTCGGGCGTCCACGCCGGCTGGGGGCCGACGCCCGACCGCCGCACCCCCCTGCGGGCGTGCGGAGTGGCCGCGGCCGTGCCTACATTCGTCCGGACGGTTCCACCGACGGAAGGACTGAGATGCCCAACGTGACCAACGGTTCGGTCGAGATCCATGTCGAGGACACCGGCGGTGACGGTCGCCCGGTCGTCCTGATCCACGGCTGGCCGCTCAGCGGCGCCTCGTGGTCGAACCAGGTGCCGGCCCTGACCGAGGCCGGCTACCGCGTGGTGACCTACGACCGCCGCGGGTTCGGCCAGTCCGGCAAGCCGGCCGACGGCTACGACTACGACACCTTCGCCGACGACCTCGAGGCCGTGCTGGAGGCCCTCGACCTGCGCGACGCCAGCCTGGTCGGGTTCTCGATGGGCGGTGGCGAGGTGGCCCGCTACCTCGGCCGGCACGGTCAGGACCGCGTCCACAGCGCCGTCTTCGCCGCCGCGATCCCGCCCTTCCTGCTGAAGTCCGACGACCACCCCGACGGCGGCCTGGACCTGGCGACCGTGGAGTCGATGCAGGCGGACCTGCGCAAGGACCCACCGGCCTTCTTCGACGGGTTCATGACCGGGTTCTTCAGCGCCGGGGACGACCTCAAGGTCACTGAGGCCCAGCGCCAGGAGGCCCTCGGCCTCGCCGCGCAGGCCGACCCGGAGGCGGCGGCGCAGTGCATCGCGGCGTGGGTGAGCGACTTCCGCGACGACCTGGCGAAGGTGACCGTGCCGACCCTGGTCATCCACGGCGACTCCGACGGCACCGTGCCCCTGGAGGTGTCCGGCCAGCGCACCCACGAGGCGGTCGCCGGTAGCGAGCTGCACGTCGTGGCGGACGGGCCGCACGGCGTCAACGTCTCGCACCAGGACGAGTTCAACCGGGTCCTGCTCGAGTTCCTCGCGAAGTAGGCAACCCCCGCGCTGGTGCCGCCCGCTCCCGGAGCGGGCGGCACCGGCGTGTCAGGTGAAGTCGGCCGGCGTGTACTCGGTGGGCTGGACGAGGACGAGCCAGTTCCCCGAGTTGTCCCGGCACAGGGCCTCGGTGCCGTACGGCCGCTGCGACGGTGGCTGCAGGAACTCGACCCCCTTCGCCGACAGCTCCTCGTACGTCTTCTGGCAGTCGTCCACGTTGAGCCCGACGCCGCTCATCCCGCCCTGGTCCTGGGACCGGCGGATCGCCTCGACCAGCTCGGGCGCGAGCGGCGGACCCGGCACCGCGAGGTGCACCTGCAGCTCGGGCTGGCTGGGGTGGACCACCGTGCACCACCGGTAGCCCTCGCCGAGGGTGATGTCGTCCTTCTCCGCGAAGCCCAAGACGTCGGTGTAGAACGTCTTGGACTCGTCGACGTCCTTGACGAAGACGCTGACGATGCTGATGTTCGTGATCATGCGGCGAGCCTAGGAGTGGCTCCGCCCGGCCTGCTTCTCCTCGATTGCGGAGCTCGCCGGGGCGGCGTTCCGCTCGACCAGGCCCCACATGAAGACGTAGCACCCGGGGATGTGGGGTGCGCCCGCGGCATACCGGCGCTGGAACTCGCTGGGGCTCTCCCCCACCACCTCCCGGAACCGGCTGCTGAACGAGCCGAGGCTGCTGAACCCCACGGCGTGGCACACCTCGGTCACCGTGAGGTTGGTGGCGCGCAGCAGGTCCTGGGCGCGCTCGACCCGCCGTTCGCTGAGGTATGCCGCTGGCGTGCGGCCGTAGGCCGCCCGGAACAGCCGCAGGAAGTGGTACTTGCTCAGCCCGGCGACCGCCGCCAGCTCCTCGAGCCCGATCGGCTCGGTGTAGTGGCGGTCGGCGTGGTCGCGCGCCCGGCGCAGGTGCACGAGCACGTCGCCGGGCGCGCGGTCCATCAGCTCTGCTTCGGGTTGACCTCGTCGGCGCCCTGGGGCGCGGGGGCCTTGTCGGCCGGCTTGGCGTCGACCCCGGCCTCCTTGCGCTGCTCGGCCGTGATCGGCGCCGGCGCAGCGGTCAGCGGGTCGTAGCCGCCACCGGACTTCGGGAACGCGATGACGTCGCGGATCGACTCGGTGTGCGCCAGCAACGAGACGATGCGGTCCCAGCCGAAGGCGATGCCGCCGTGCGGCGGGGCGCCGTACTGGAAGGCGTCGAGCAGGAAGCCGAACTTCTCCTGGGCGTCCTCCTGCGACAGGCCCATGACCTTGAAGACCCGCTCCTGCACGTCGCGGCGGTGGATACGGATCGAGCCACCGCCGATCTCGTTGCCGTTGCAGACCATGTCGTACGCGTATGCGAGGGCCGGCCCGGGGTCGGTGTCGAAGGTGTCCTCGAACTCCTTCTTCGGCGAGGTGAACGCGTGGTGCACCGCGGTCCACGCGCCGGCACCGACGGCGACGTCACCGGCGGCGACGGCCTCCGACGACGGCTCGAACAGCGGGGCGTCGACGACCCAGAGGAACGACCACGCGTCCTCGTCGATGAGGCCGCAGCGACGGCCGATCTCGAGGCGGGCAGCGCCGAGCAGTGCCCGGCTCGAGCGCGCCGAGCCCGCACCGAAGAAGACGCAGTCGCCCGGCTGCGCACCCACGTGCGCGGCGAGGCCGTCGCGCTCGGCGTCGGTGAGGTTCTTGGCCACCGGGCCGCCGAGGGTGCCGTCCTCCTGGACGAGGACGTACGCGAGACCCCTCGCACCGCGGCTCTTGGCCCAGTCCTGCCAGGCGTCGAGCTGCTTGCGCGGCTGCGACGCACCGCCGGGCATGACGACCGCACCGACGTACTCGGCCTGGAAGACCCGGAACGGGGTGTCCTTGAAGTACTCGGTGCAGTCGACGAGCTCGTTGCCGAACCGCAGGTCGGGCTTGTCCGAGCCGAACCGGGCCATCGCCTCGGCATACGTCATGCGCTCGAAGGGCGTGGACAGGTCGACACCGATGAGCTGCCAGACCTCCTTGACCACTGCCTCGCCGAGCTCGAGCACGTCGTCCTGCTCGACGAAGGACATCTCGATGTCGAGCTGGGTGAACTCCGGCTGGCGGTCGGCGCGGAAGTCCTCGTCGCGGTAGCAGCGGGCGATCTGGTAGTACCGCTCCATCCCGGCGACCATGAGCAGCTGCTTGAACAGCTGCGGGCTCTGCGGCAGGGCGTACCACGAACCGGGCGCGAGGCGGGCCGGCACGAGGAAGTCGCGGGCACCCTCGGGCGTCGAGCGCGTCAGCGTCGGGGTCTCGATCTCAACGAAGTCGCGCTCGCCGAGGACCTTGCGGGCCGCGGCGTTGACCTTGGAGCGCAGTCGGATCGCCGAACCCGCGGACGACGCACCGGGGCGGCGCAGGTCGAGGTAGCGGTGCTTGAGCCGCGCCTCCTCGCCGACCGTCACGCGCTCGTCGATCTGGAACGGCAGCGGGGCGCTGGGGTTGAGCACCTCGATGGTGCCGGCCAGGACCTCGATCTCGCCCGTGGGCAGGTCGGGGTTGGCGTTGCCCGCCGGGCGGGTGCGCACCTCGCCGACGACCCGGACGCAGTACTCGTTGCGCAGGTCGTGCGCGCCGCCCTCGGCGAGGACCTCGTCACGCGCGACCACCTGGGCGACGCCGCTGGCGTCGCGCAGGTCGAGGAAGGCCACTCCGCCGTGATCGCGCCGCCGGGCCACCCAGCCCGTGAGCGTGACGGTCTGGCCGGAGTGGTCGGCACGCAGGGTGCCGGCCTCATGGGTGCGGAGCACGAGGAGTCCTTCGATCGGGGCTGGGGATTCGGGTGCCGGGACGGCCCGGCAGCCCGCCCATCCTACGGACCGTGCGCGGAGGGCGACGAACCGGTTTGTCGCGCCACTCGCTGCGCCCCGCCGCACCGCTCGCCGCACCCCGCCGCACCCCGGGGCGCACCCGCGTGGGCCAGGCGCCGCAGCCTCAGCGCCGCTCGACCCGCGCGTCCGTCGCCTCGTCCGGGGTGGTGAGGCCGTCGGCCTCCTCCACCGTCCCGTCGACGTAGACCCAGTGGCCCGCCCGCCGGCTGAAGGCGCTGCGCTCGCGCATCACCCCACCCACGTGCCGGGCCTCGAACTCGACCTCCCCGGCCGAGTCCCCCTCGTTGCCGTCCGCCGTGGCCAGGATGCTGAGACCGAGCCAGCGCGGCGTCCCCGCGTGGCCGAGCCCGAGGTCGGCCGGCCGGGTGCGGGGGTGCCACGTCCGCAGGAGGTACGCCTCGTCCCCGACGACGTACGCGGCATACCGCGAGCGCATGAGCTGCACGGCGGTCGTGGCCTCGCGCTCGCCGTGGTGCATCGGCGCGCAGCAGGTGACGTAGGCCTGTCCGCTGCCACAGGGGCACTCGCGCGGGGCGGGAACCGCCGCCCCGAAGACGCTCACGCGGTGCTCGCGGGCAGGATGCAGAACTCGTTGCCGGCCGGGTCGGTGAAGCTGGTCCAGGGCAGGTCGCCCCAGTCGTGCTCGAGCCGGCGGGCGCCGAGCTCCTCGACGCGGGCGAACACGGCAGCGCGGTCGTCACCCGCCTCGAGCCGCAGGTCGAGGTGCATCCGGTTCTTGTCCCGCTTGGGCTCGTCCTCGGGGAAGAACTCGAGCACGAGGCCACGGCCGCTGGGGTGGCGCAGCGAGACCGGCTCGACGCCGTCGTACCGCTGCCAGCCGCTCAGCTCGGACCAGAACGCGGCGACCTGCTCCGGGTCGCCGCCCAGCACGGGGATCGCCGCGACAGGGCCGGTGTCGCGGTAGGCCGGACGCGCCTCGAGGACGCAGAACGGGTGCCCCTCGGGGTCCGCCAGGACCACCCACGGCACGTCGCCCTGCCCGATGTCGGCGTGCGAGGCGCCGAGGCCCAGGAGGCGCTCGACGACGGCGTACCGGTCCGGACCGCCGTACAGGTCGAGGTGCAGCCTGGGCGCCGCGGTCGACGGGTGCTCGACGCGCTGGAAGCACAGGTCGAGGACGGGACCGCCCTCGACGGCCAGGCGGGTCTCGTAGCCCTCGGGCTCGTCGGTCAGGGTCGTGGCGCCGAGCGCTCGCTCCCAGAACCGGCCCAGGCGGCCCGGATCTGCGGAGTCGACGACGACGTTCTCGAGGAACATGCGCCCGAGCCTACGGGTCGGGCGCTTGGGAGCACGTCGAGCTGCCGTGCGCCCGTTCGCTCAGCCGCGCAGGTGCGGGTGCCCGGGCCAGGGCGCGTCGGCTGGGCGCAGGGTCGACCAGTCGAGGTCGCGGGCCGCGAGTGCGGCCAGGGCTGCGATGGCCAGGGTCGCGTTGTGCACCCGCCCGGCGAGGACCGCGTCGCGGACCTCCTCCAGCAGCACCCAGCGCACCGGCATACCCAGCTCCTCGCCGTCGCGGTCGTGCCGCTCGCCGTGCGGCACCTCGGCGAGGTCCCGCGCGAGGAAGATGCGCAGCCCCTCGTCCAGGCCACCCGGGGAGCTGACGTAGTCGGCGAGGACGTTCCACGTCCCGGCGGTGAGGTCGGCCTCCTCGTGCAGCTCGCGGGCCGCGGCACGGTGCGGCGGCTCGCCGTCGACGTCGAGCAGGCCCGCAGGGATCTCCCACTCGAAGGCGCGCACCGGGTGCCGGTACTGCTGGATCAGGCAGATCCGGCCCTGCTCGTCGAGCGCGGCGACGGCGACGGCGCCGGGGTGGCGCACGTACTCGCGCGTGACCTCCCCGGCCTCACCGAGGTCGACCCGGTCGCGCACGACGTCCCACACGAGGCCGTGCATCGCGACCTCGGTGGAGACGACGGGACGGCCCTCGAACCGGTCGGCGAGCTGGCCGGCGTGCGTGCCGGCATGCCGTTCGGCGGGCTGCTCGACGGGCTGGTCCCCCACCGCGTCAGGCGTTCGCGTCGGCGGCGACCTTGGGCCGCTCGACCTCGACGAGCCGCGAGGCGCGCTGGGCGTCAAGGGCCGCGCCCACGAGCCCCGCGAAGAGCGGGTGCGCGCGGTGCGGCCGCGACTTGAACTCCGGGTGCGCCTGGGTCGCGACGTAGTACGGGTGCTCGCCGCGGTCGAGCTCGACGAACTCCACGAGGCCCCACTCGGGGTGGGTGCCGCTGATGACCAGCCCGGCCTTGGCGAGCCGGTCGAGGTACTCGTTGTTGACCTCGTAGCGGTGGCGGTGGCGCTCGGTGGCGGTGGTCGAGCCGTACGCCTCGGCGACGATCGAGCCGTCGAGCAGCTTGGCCTCCTGCGCGCCGAGGCGCATCGTGCCGCCGAGGTCGCCGGCACCCTCGACGAACGCCTTCTGCTCCTCCATGGTCGCGATGACCGGGGCCGGGGTCTGCGGGTCGAACTCGGTCGAGCTCGCGCCCTCGATGCCGGCGACGTTGCGCGCGTACTCGATCACCATGCACTGCAGGCCCAGGCAGATGCCCAGGGTCGGCACCTGGCGCTCGCGGGCCCAGCGCAGCGCGCCGACCTTGCCCTCGATGCCGCGCACGCCGAACCCGCCGGGGACGAGCACCGCGTCGACGCCGCCGAGCGCCTTCTGCGCCCCGAGTTCGGTCTGGCACTCGTCGCTGGCGACCCAGCGGATGCGCACCTTGGCGTCGTGGTGGAACCCGCCGGCGCGCAGCGCCTCGGTGACGGACAGGTACGCGTCGGGCAGGTCGATGTACTTGCCGACGAGGGCGATCTCGACCTCGTGCTCGGGGTTGTGCACCCGACGCAGCAGCTCGTCCCAGTCGTGCCAGTCGACGTCGCGGAAGGGCAGGCCCAGGCGGCGGATCACGTAGGCGTCCAGGCCCTCCTTGTGCAGGACCTTCGGGATGTCGTAGATGCTCGGTGCGTCGACGGCGGCGGCGCACGCCTCCGTGTCGACGTCGCACATGAGCGAGATCTTGCGCTTGATGCCCTCGGGGATCTCGCGGTCGGCGCGCAGCACGAGCCCGTCGGGCTGGATGCCGACCTGGCGCAGGGCCGCGACGGAGTGCTGCGTCGGCTTGGTCTTGAGCTCCCCGCTGGGCGCGAGGTACGGCACGAGCGAGACGTGCAGGAAGAACACGTTGTCGCGGCCCACGTCGTGGCGGACCTGGCGGGCTGCCTCGAGGAACGGCAGCGACTCGATGTCGCCGACGGTGCCGCCGATCTCGGTGATGATGACGTCGGGAGCGTCGGCGCTGCTGACGCCCTCGCTGCCGGCGGCCTGCGCGCGCATGCGGGCCTTGATCTCGTTGGTGATGTGCGGGATCACCTGCACCGTGTCGCCGAGGTACTCGCCGCGGCGCTCCTTGGCGATGACGTCGCTGTAGACCTGACCGGTCGTGACGTTCGCCTTGCCCACGAGCGGCACGTCGAGGAAGCGCTCGTAGTGGCCGATGTCGAGGTCGGTCTCGGCCCCGTCGTCGGTGACGAACACCTCACCGTGCTGGAACGGGTTCATCGTCCCGGGGTCGACGTTGAGGTAGGGGTCCAGCTTCTGCATGGTGACCCGCAGACCGCGGGCCCTGAGCAGATGTCCGAGGCTCGAGGCCGTGAGCCCCTTGCCGAGCGAAGAGGCAACGCCCCCGGTCACGAAGATGTGTTTCGTCTGCTCCACCACGGGGTTCAAGCCTACGTCATCCGGAGCGTGGCTCGGTACCACTCGTGCCAGCGACGCGCCGTCCGTTCGCCGTCGTCCCACGATGCGGCCCGCTCGCGACCGGCGTCCGCCGCGACGCGGTGCGCCGCCGGGTCCGTGAGGTATGCCGTGACCGCCGCCGCGACTGCGGCCGCGTCGCCCACCGGCACGAGGGTGCCGGCACCCTCGACGAGGTCGCGCAGACCGCCGGTGTCCGTCGCCACGACGGGCACGCCCGCCGCCATCGCCTCCTGGACGACCAGCGCCCGCGCCTCCCAGCGCGAGGCGAGCACGAACACGTCCGCGGCCTGCAGCCAGCGGTCCGGGTCGGCCTGCGGACCCACGAAGTGCACGGGCAGCCCGTCCCGGCCGGCGCGCTGCGACAGGCGGGCGAGCAGGGACTCCTCGCCGCCGCCGACCACCACCCAGACGGCGTGCGGGACGAGGGCACGGGTGGCCTCGACGAGCGTGTCGAGGTCCTTCTGCGGGGCGATGCGGGCGATGGTGAGGACGAGGCGCGGCTCGCCGGGCCGGTCGATGCCGTTGTCGCGCAACAGGTCCCGTGCCGCCGCGCGCCGCCCTGCGTCGTCGGGCGGTGTCGCCGACAGCAGGGCCGGTACGCGCGGGGAGGGCACAGGGGCCAGCCGGGCGTCACGCGCCCCGAGGCGGCGCGCCTCCTCGACGAGGTCGCTGCTCGCTCCCGTGACGAGGTCGGCGCGGCGGGCGACGACCTGCTGGGCCAGGTCGAGCAGCCTGCGCCGCCAGCCGGCGGCGAGGACGGCGTTGTGCTGGCTGACGACCACAGGCGTGCGCAGGCCCAGCGTCGCGAGGACGGCGACGAGGCCAGCCTGGTGGCCGTGGGCGTGCAGGACGTCGGCGGTGGCGGCGGTGCGCCGGAGGGTGCGCAGGGAGCGGAGCGCACCCGCGAGGCCCCCGTGTCCCCCGGGCCACGCCACCAGCGCGTCGGACAGGCCGAACGTGCTCGCGGTGAGGCCGTCGGTGACGACCACGACGTCGTCGCCCAGGGCTCGCAGCTCCCGGGTGAGCTCGACCACGTGGGTGCCGATGCCGCCGGTGCTGCGACCGAGCAGCTGGACGACCCTCACGCGGCCGCTCCGCGGCGGCGCCGGCGGCCCCGCTCGCGCAGGGCCTGCATCGAGCGCCGGTCCCCCACCGCCATCACGAACAGGTAGGACAGGCCGGTGAGCAGAGCCACGGCCACACCGGCGGCGAGCGCGGACACCACGCCCTGCGGCTGCATCGACCGTGCCGCGGTGTCACCGACCCCGAACCCGACCGCAACGCCCACGAGCGCCGCGCCCAGCGTCCTGCCGCTGCCGGCCAGTGCCTCCGGGCCCCACGCCTGCCGCACGAGCAGCGCCAGGACGGCGGCGGACAGCGTCATGCCGACCGTCGAGGAGACACCCAGCACCCCGAGGGTCGACGCTGCGCTGGAGCCCTCCGGCAGCAGGGCGATCGGCCCCAGGGCCGTCACGGCCCAGCCTGCAGCGACCGCAAGGGCGGCGTAGAGCGGGCGGCCGCGCACGTACAGGGCACGGGTGAGCAGGGCAGCCACCGCGAAGCCCACCACCCCCGGTGCGTATGCCGAGAGCGCGCCGGGGAGGGCGGCCAGCGCCTCCGCGCCCGAGCCCCGCGTGCCTGGCGTGGCCCCGTGCGCGCCGGGGTCGATCGAGCGGAAGAACTCCCCGACCGGCTGGGCGACCGCCATGAGCACCGCGGCGGCGCCGGACACCAGCAGCAGGATCCCGCGCAGGCTGCGGGCGAGGGTGTCGCGCGCGGCGGTGCCGGGCAGGAGCTCGGCGTCGGCCGACTCGGCGGCAGCGGTGTGGGCCAGCGCAGGGAACGCCGAGGTCGCGATCGGCACGGCGAGCACGGCATACGGCAGCAGGTAGACGGCCTGGACGTAGGAGTAGACGTTCACGGCGCCGACGGCGTCGGTGCGGTGGTGGGTGACCCAGAGGGTGGCCAGCACCGCCCCCTGCTGGGCGAGCAGCGCCACCACACCGGCACCGGCGAGCGACCCCGCGCGCCGCGCCGCGCCGTCGGGGAAGCGCAGGGTGGGGCGCAGCCGGACACCGGCCCGCAGGGTCGGCACGAGCAGCGGCAGGCTCAGCACCACCACGCCCAGGGTGGTGCCGCCCGCGAGCACCCACACCGCGCCGTCTGACACGGTGGCCGCGGTGGTCGCCGACCGGTCGACCAGCTGGCCGTACGTGAGGTACGACGCGATGACGACGAGGCTGGACAGCAGCGGCGCGAGCGCCGCGGCGAGGAACCGGCGCCGGGCCTGCAGGACGCCGCTGAGCACGATGCCGATGCCGTAGAGCAGGACCTGGGGTGCGAAGAGCACGAGCATGTGCCGGCCCAGGGTCGCCTCGGGGTCGGAGGCGCCGGCCCCCAGCAGGGCTCGACTCAGCCACGGGGAGACGAGGGCGAGCAGCAGGCTGAGGGGCAGCAGGACCACCACGGCCCACGACAGCAGTGCCGAGGCGGTCTCGTCGGCCTCCCGCTCCTTGCCGAGCCCGAGCTGGCCGGCGATGAGCGGCACGGCGACGGCGGCCAGCACTCCCCCGGCGGCGACCTCGTACACGACGTTGGGGACCAGGTTGATGGTCTGGTAGACGTCACCGACGCTGGTCGTGCCGACGTTCTGGGAGAACACCAGCGTCCGGGCGAACCCGGCCAGGCGGCTGAGCAGCGTGGCGACGGCGATGATGCCGGCCGCTCGGGCGATCGAGGTCCCCACGGACGTCGCGGTCACGGGCGCCCCAGGGCGTCCAGCTCGCGCAGCACCGGCGTCGACTCGATGACCTTCGTGAACGACACCTTCTCCGAGGCGAGCGTGAGCCCGACGAGCACCGCCAGGGCGGTCCAGCGCCCGCGGCGGCCGGCCCCCTGCACGATGGCGGTGCCCAGCAGCGCCCCGGCGGCGTTGGCGCCGGTGTCGCCCAGCATCGACTCCCCTGCGAGGTCCGGGCGCAGCAGGCCGACGGCAGCCCCGGCGGCCGAGGCACCGGCCACCACCGACCGGGGGCGCGTCGCTGCCACCGCGCCGAGCGCCAGGGTTGCCTTGAGCGCGCGACCGGGTCGCAGGTCGAGCAGGTTGAACAGGTTCGCCGTGCCGGCCACGACCGCTCCCCCCACGAGCGTGTCGAGCGCGCTCGGCCCGTCCCCACCCCGGGGGCCCCGCTCGCCGCGGTCCACCAGCGCGGCCGTGGCGAGCCCGGTCAGGGCCAACCCCAGCACCTTGACCGCCCCAGTCGTGACCTCACCGCGGGCGAGGGCGCCGAGGTGGCCGCGCAGGCCCTTGCTGCTGGAGTCGCCGGCGAGGTCGTCGAGCGCGCCGAGGGCGGCCGCAGTCGTCGTGGCGAGCACCGGCGCCGGCCCGCCGCCGAGGAGGGCGGCGCCGGTCGCGGCCCCCACGGCATACGCCGGACCCTCGAGCAGGGTCACCGGGCGGCCGGCGTGGTTGGTCCGCTCCCACCGGGCTGCGCCGCCGGGCGGCGCGGCCCGCAGCGCCCGCAGGGCGAGGGACCCGGTGACGCCGGCGACGAGGCCGGGGACCAGTCCGGGCACGGGGGCGCGCACGACTGCCCTACTTCGTGGCCAGCTGCGGGAACGCGGCGGCGGCGTCGGCGGCCAGGCCGTACTGCCCGGCCCGGCCGGCCTCCTGCTCGAGCAGCCCGAAGACGACGCTCGCCTGACCCATCGGGAGGTCGACGTCGTCGACCGTCGACAGCTGCTTGGTGAGGTCGCCGTCGGCGCGGGCGGTCGTGACCACGGACGCGGCCCCCGTCGCCTTCGGGTCGAGGGTCGGCGTCACGAGGACGGCCCCGGCGCCCGCGTCGTCGATCGCCCCGGCGAGCTTGGCGAGGGCGGTGGCGCGCGTGGTGCGGTCGTCGGCGCTGTTGCCCGCGACCGGGCCGGCCACGACCACGGCGACCGTCGACGGGACGACGGTGCCGGAGTACTTGACCAGCTCGCCGGTGCGCAGCGACTCCAGGGCGGCGCGGGCTCCCTGCGCGGTCGACCCGGCCTTGGTCAGCACCGACCGCGCGAGCACGGCGTTGACGACGTCGCTGCCGCCCTCGTCGACCGGCACCCCCACGCCGCTGGCGAGGTTGGAACCCAGCGTCGCCCGGAAGGTCGCCTTGTCGGGGTCGACCCACGCGTCCTGGACGGTCACGGTGGACCCGATCTTGGCGCCGGCGGCGGCGAGCGTGGCACTCGTGGCCTTCACGACGCCCTGGTCGGCGCCGGGCAGCGCGATGACGCTCACGGTCGTGTCGGTGAGCCGGCCGGCCAGCAGGCTGCGGTTGCTCGCCTCGGTGAAGTCGTCGCGCGCCTTGGCGGCCTTGTCGGCGGCGTCTAGCTCGGTCCGCAGCGCGGCCTTGTCGGTGCGCAGGTTCTTCACCTCCGACGTCAGGGTGTTGCCCAGGTCCTCCTTGAGGGGGCCGGCACCGAGCACGATCCCCACGGCGAGGGCCAGGAAGATCGAGACGATGGAGACGAGGTGGTAGCGGAAGTCGATCACGTGACAGTTCCTACGACGAAGGACCAGAGGTCATCCCAGCGAGCCGCGAGCACCTGGAGCAGGGCGCGGCCGCCGGTCGTCGACCACAGCGCGGCGAAGAGCGCGCTGAGGCCGACGAGGAGCATGAAGATGAGGGTCAGGTTGGAGATCCGGGAGCGGTAGAGCCGGCTCACGCCCTTGGCGTCGACCAGCTTGCCGCCCACCCGCAGCCGGGTGAGGAACGTGCTCGCCATGCCGCTGCGGCCCTTGTCGAGGAACTCCACGAGCGTGGCGTGCGTGCCGACGGCCACGATGAGCTCTGCGCCCTTGTCGTCGGCGAGCAGCATCGCGACGTCCTCGCTCGTACCGGTCGCGGGGAAGACCACCGGCTCGACGCCGAGGCGACGCACGCGCTCCAGCCCGGGGGCGTTCCCGTCGCGATAGGCGTGGACGACGATCTCGGCCCCGCAGCGCAGCGCCGCGTCGGACACCGAGTCCATGTCGCCGACGATCATGTCGGGCTTGAGGCCCTCCTCGACGAGCGCGTCGGCTCCCCCGTCGACGCCGACGAGCACCGGCCGGTACTCGCGGATGTAGCTGCGGAGGGTCTTGAGGTCCTCCTTGTAGTGGTACCCGCGGACGACGATCAGCGCGTGCTTGCCCTCGAGGTCCGTGGTGATGTCCGGCACGCCGACGCCGTCGAGCAGCAGCTCGCGCTCCCGGCGCAGGTACTCCATCGTGTTCGCGGCGAACGCCTCGAGCTGCACGGCGAGACCGGCGCGGGCCTCGGTCATCGCAGCCTGCACGAGCTCCTGGTCGAAGGCCTGCCCGCGGGCGACGACGGTGTCCTCGACCCAGACCTCCCCGCCCTCGACGCGGACCAGCTGGCCCTCGTGCAGGTCGTGCATGACGTCGCGACCGACGTTGTCGACCAGGGGGATGCCCGCCTCGACGAGGATCTCGGGGCCGAGGTTGGGGTAGCGGCCGCTGATCGAGGGCGAGGCGTTGACGACCGCCGCGGGACGGCAGGCGAGCAGCGCCTCGGCACTGACCTTGTCGATGTCCTGGTGGTCGATGACCGCGATCTCCCCGGGCCGCAGCCGCTTGGTGAGGTTCTTGGTGCGGGCGTCGACGCGGACCGGCCCGCGGACCCCCGGGCTGTCGGGGACGCGGGCGCGCTGGCGTGGGATCTTCAGTGGCATCGTTCGTTCATCCTCCCATGGTGGGAGCAGCCGGCCGTGCGCCCCACGCGGGGGATGTGGGGTGTCTCGCGTTGGTCCGGACGGGGTCAGCTCGTCGCTGCGGCCCGTCGCAGGGTGGTCTGCTCGACGAGCTCGCGCGCGTGCTCGAGGGAGGTCCCGGTGTCGACGCCGGCCATCATCCGGGCCAGCTCGCGCAGCCGCTCCTCGCCCTCGACGGCGTGCACGCCGCTGGAGGTGATGTGCCCGTCGTTGGCCTTGCGCACGACGAGGTGCCGGTCGGCGTATGCCGCGACCTGCGGCAGGTGCGTCACCACCACCACCTGCGCGTGGCGGGCGAGCGCGGCGAGCCGCGCCCCGACGTCGAGGGCCGCCGCGCCGCCGACCCCGGCGTCGACCTCGTCGAAGACGAAGGTCGGGACGTCGACCCCGCCGGACGCGCCGGTGACGACCTCGAGCGCGAGCATGACCCGGGACAGCTCACCACCGGAGGCGGCCTTGGCGACGGTACGGGCGGGCGCGCCGGGGTTGGCAGCGAGCATCACCTCGACGTCGTCGGCGCCGTGGCGGGCCGGTCCGGCAGCGCGCGGACTCACCCGGACCTCGATCGTGGCCGAGCCCATGGCCAGGTGGGCGAGCTCGGCGGTCACCGCCTCGGCGAGGGCCGCGGCCGCCTCGGTGCGGGCTGCCGTGAGGGCGGCCGCCGCCGTGTCGCGGCGGGCCGCGAGCTCGTCGACCAGCTGCTCGAGCTCCTCGATCCGGGAGTCCGAGCCCAGCAGGGTGTCCAGTCGCTTGGCGGCGGCGCGGCCCCACCCGAGCACGTCGTCAATGGTGTCGCCGTACTTGCGGGTGAGGGCGGTCAGGTCGGCCCGGCGCTGCTGGACGAACGCCAGGCGGCCCGGGTCGACGTCGACGTCGGTCACGTAGGAGCTGAGGTCGGCGGCGATGTCGCCCACGAGGTAGCCCACCTCGGCGAGGCGGCGGTCGAGCTCGCGCAGGGCGGGGTCGTGCTCGACCTCACCCGCCAGCGCCTGGCGCGCCGCGGCGACGACGGCCATCGCGTTCGGCACGGGCTCGGCGGCATACTCCTCGTCCCCGGCGAGGTGCACCAGGGCCTGGGCGGACGCGGTGCGCAGGCCCTCCGCGTGGCTGAGGCGTTCGTCCTCGACGCGCAGGTCGGCGTCCTCCCCGGGCTGCGGGTCGAGCTGCTCGAGCTGGGCGAGGCCGTGCTCGAGGACCTCGATCTCCTGCGCGCGCTCGCGCCCCTGCTGCCGCAGCTCGGCGAGCTCGCGCACGGCGGCCTCGTGCTCGTCGTAGACGGTGGTGTACGCCTGCGCGGCCTCGCGCACGGCGGCCCCGCCGAAGGTGTCGAGCACCGCCCGGTGCTGGTCGCTCTGGCGCAGCCGCCACTGGTCGGCCTGGCCGTGCACGGCCACGAGGTGCTCCCCGACCTCGGCCAGGACACCCACAGGGGCGCTGCGGCCGCCCACGTGCGCGCGGGACCGGCCCTCGGCGCTCACCGAGCGGACCAGCACCAGCCCGTCGGACACATCGGCCCCGGCCTCGGCGGCACGCACGGCCGCCGGGTGGTCCACGGGCACGTCGACGAGCCCCTCGACGACCGCGTTGGCCTCGCCGGACCGCACGAGGCCGGCGTCGGAGCGCGCCCCGAGCAGCAGCCCGAGGCCGGTCACGACCATGGTCTTGCCGGCACCGGTCTCACCCGTGACGACGTTGAGGCCGGGGTGCAGGTCCAGCACGGCGTCGTCGATGACGCCGAGTCGCTGGATCCGCAGTTCCTGGAGCACGGGGCACAGCCTCTCACGCAGCGGTGACGCCGCGGCCCAGGCGGGCGCTGGCGTCGCGCTTCACGCGCGAGGGGGCGTCCGGGCTCACACGCGCGCTGGCGTCGCGCTTCACGCGCGAGGGGGCGTCGCGGCTCCGGTCGGCACCGACGAGGCGGAGCCCACGGGCGGCACGCTTCCTCCCGCCCCCCCGGTCCCCTTCTCCTTGCTCCGTCGGGCCTCGCGTCGCGCCTCGCCGCGCCAGCCGTGGATGGACAGGTCGAACTTGGCCACGAGCCGGTCGGTGAACGGCGAGGTGCTCAGGCGCGCCAGACGCACCGGGGTGGCCGAGCGGACGGCCTCGATGCGCGCGCCCGGCGGCAGGTCCACCGCGCGGCGCCCGTCGCACCACAAGGCACCGGTGCCGAGGGTGTCCTGGACCACCTCGAGCGCCAGGTGGGAGTTCGGCCCGACGACGAGGGGTCGGGCGAAGAGCGCGTGCGCGCTGATCGGCACCAGCAGGAGCGCCTCGACGTCCGGCCACACCACCGGCCCCCCGGCGGAGAACGCGTATGCCGTGGAGCCGGTCGGCGTCGCGACGACGACGCCGTCGCAGCCCCAGGTCGTGAGCGGGCGGCCGTCGATCTCGGCGACGATCTCGAGCATCCGCTCGCGGTTCGCCTTCTCGACGGTGACCTCGTTGAGTGCCCAGCTGCTGTAGACCGGGGTGCCGTCGACGTGGGCGGTCACGTCGAGGGTCATCCGTTCCTCGACGGTGTAGGCGCGTCGCACGATGTGCTCCACGGTGGCGGAGATGTCCTCGCGCTCGGCCTCGGCGAGGAAGCCGACGTGCCCGAGGTTCACGCCGAGGAGCGGCGCACCGCTGCCGCGCGAGACCTCGGCCCCGCGCAGGATGGTCCCGTCGCCGCCGAGGACGCAGACGAGCTCGCAGCCGCGCGCAGGGTTGCCGCCCTCGGCGACGGTGACGCCGTGGTGCGAGGAGAGCCCGAGCGCGTCGGCCTCCTCGCGGGCCATGACCACGCCGATGCCCGCGTCGTGCAGGCGGTCGACCACCCCGAGGGCGACGGCCGTGGCCTCCTGCCGCCGCGGGTGGGCGACCAGCAGGATCCTGCGGTTGTCTCCGGTGCTCACGGGGCTCCCTTCGCGCTCACGGGGCGCTCACCTCGTCGGCGGCCCTCACCAGAGCCTGCCATCCCATCGACTCCGTAGCGCGGGGGGTCAGCCACAGGAGGTACTCGGCGTTACCCTCCGTGCCCACGACCGGGCTGGCGGCGAGGCCCTTGGGGTGCAGGCCGGCCTCGATCGCGGCCCGCGCGACGTCGGTCACCGCCCAGGCACGGTCGCCCTGCGCGCGGACGATCCCGCCCTTGCCCAGGCGGCTGCGCCCCACCTCGAACTGGGGCTTCACCAGCACCACCGCGTCCCCGTCGTCGCGAAGGAGCGACCGGAGCTCGGGCAGGACGAGGGTCAGCGAGATGAAGCTCAGGTCCGCCACGAGGACGTCGACCGGTCCCCCGATGTCGTCGGGGGACAACCCCCGGACGGTGGTGCCGGAGCGTTCGGTCACCCGCGGGTCGCCGGCCACCTCGGGCACCAGCTGGTCGTGGCCGACGTCGAGCGCGACGACGTGGGCGGCGCCGTGGTGCAGCAGCACCTGCGTGAACCCGCCGGTCGACGCCCCCACGTCGAGGCAGCGACGCCCCTGCACCTCCAGCCCGCGTGGCCCGAACTCCTCGAGCGCACCGACCAGCTTGTATGCCGCGCGGCCGACCCAGCGCGGGCCCTCGGCCCGCACGTCGACCTGCTGGCCCTCGGTGGTCGGGGCCGACGGCTTGGTCGCCCGCTGGCCGTCGACCGTGACGAGGCCGTCCTCGACGAGGCTGCGGGCGTGCCCGCGCGAGCGGGCCAACCCACGGCGGACGAGCTCGACGTCGAGCCGGGCGGAGCCGGTCACTCGCCGCCGAGGTCGGACAGCCGTCCCTGCAGGGTGCGGTGCACCCGCCGGCCCGCCTCGATCTGGGCGTCGAGGTCGTCGGCCGGCGCGTCCCGCAGGTCCTGCAGCGCCGAGTCGATCACGATGTCGCCGGTCGCCCGGGCGCCCAGTCCTGCACCCGGGACGGGGACCGCCTGGCGGGCTCCCTCCTCGCGGGGGTCCTCGCGCGGGTCCTCGTGGGCTCCGTCGGTGTCCGGGGTGATCGGGGTCTGGCTCACGTGGTCGCCTTCGTCGCCGTCGACCCGGTGGTCGAGGTGCTGGTCGTGGTGGTGCCGGTCGTCGCCTTGGTCGCGGTCGCCTTCTTGGCGGTCGACCTCTTCGTGGTCGACCTCTGTGCCGTGGACTTCTTCGCGGCCGAGGGGGCGGTCGCCTTCGCGGCGGACCGGGTGGACGCAGACTTCTTCGCCGCGGACTTCGTCGCAGCCGACTTCGTCGCAGTTGCCTTCTTCGCAGCCGACTTCTTTGCAGTCGTCTTCTTCGCCGCGGACTTCTTCGCGGCGGACTTCTTCGCGGCGGACTTCTTCGCAGCCGACTTCGACGCCGCCGACCGGGGGGCCCCCGCGCGGGTCGTGGCCCCGCCGGCGGTGGTGGCGGAGGCAACGGCCTCTCCGACCTCCGCGACGCCGAGCCGGTCCGCGGCCTCCTCCGCGATGCGGGCGGTCCGCGTGCTGACCGCACCGGTGGTCGGGCGGCCCAGGCCTCCCAAGGGGGTCCGTGACGCAGTGCTCACTGCCGACACGCCGGCCGCCAGGACCGTGGAGCGCAGGTCGGCGATCTCGCGGGTGAGGGCGGCCAACGAGGTCCGGGCAGCCTCGACGTCAGCCAGCCGTGCCACGTCCGCGCGCTTGAGCGCCGCCTCGACCTCGGACTGCACCAGCGCGACGAGGTTGTCGCGGTTGGCCTTGGCCGCCTCGAGCAGCTGGTCGGCCAGCGTGGACGCCTGGACCGCGCGCCGTGTCACCTCGTCCGCGCCCGGCAGGGCCAGGAGCCCCTGCGCGGCCTCGAGCGCGCGCGCCTTGGTCATCTCGCCGAGGCCGCTGGCCAGCTGGACGTAGCTGCGTACGGATTCGAATGCCATGGTGGTCCTCCCGCCCGGGACGGACGCTCGTCGTCCGTCGGTGTCACGCTACTGCCACTCGTCCAGCTCTGCGGCGAGCCGGTCGGCTGTCGCGAGGTCGATCTCGTCGTCGTCGAGGGCTTCGTGGAGACAGGCGATGCCCGACCGGGCCGCCTCGACCGGGGAGCCCTTCGTGGCGACGTCCCACGCCCCGTCGACGACCCGCCGCCGGTCGCCGCCGCACACCCACCAGGTGTAGTCGGTCTCGGCTCCCACGTAGACCTCGCTGAGCTCGCGCAGGTCCGGCAGCAGGTAGGTGGGTCGCTGGTCGTGGGGCGCGCGGGCGAGGGTGCGGACCGAGTCGACCCCCGTGAGCACGAAGACCGAGTCCAACCCGGCCGCGACGGCACCGGCGATGTCGGTCTCCAGCCGGTCACCGACCGCGAGGAGCGAGTGGGGTGACAGGCCCAGGCGGCTGGCACACAGGACGTAGAGCGGGGCGTAGGGCTTGCCGACCACGATCGGGTCGCGTCCGACGGCACGACGGACGGCGGCGACCAGCATGCCGTTCCCCGGAGCGGTACCGCGGTGGGTGGGCAGCGTCTCGTCGGTGTTCGTCGCGACCCAGACCGCGCCCGCGGCCACGGCGTACGTGGCCTCCGCGAGGTCTGACGCGGTCACGGACGCGCCATACCCCTGGAGCACCCCGCCGAGGCGCAGGCCCGGGTCAGCGCCCGCCGCCTTGGGGTCGACCACCCGGAACCCGTTGTCGCGCAGCGCTTCCCGCACTCCATCCCCACCGACGGCGAGGACAGCCGCGCCGCCCGGGAGGTGACGCAACAGCTCCTCGGCGCCTGCTTGGGCGCTGGTCGCGACATCCCGACCGGTGACGTGCAGGCCCAAGTCGGTCAGGTGCGCGGCGACCTCCTCCGGGGGCCGGGACGCGTTGTTCGTCGCGTACACCACGGGCACCGGGAGTGCGGACAATGCCTCGACCGCGTGGTCGACGGCCTCCGGGCCCCGGTAGACGACGCCGTCGAGGTCGCAGACGACCCCGGAGTAGTGGTCGATCAGACCCGACACCTAGGACTGCACCTCGTCGTCGTCCTCACCCTCGAGCAGGTCCGTCAGGACCACGCCGTCGAGCTCGGCCAGCCGGTCGGCGGCGTCGGTCTCGAGCTCGTCGTCGGCGGCCACGGCCTTGGCGAACCAGTCCCTCGCCTCCTCGGACCGGCCCAGCGCGAGGAGCGCGTCGGCGTAGGCGTAGGACAGGCGCGCGGCGTACGGCTTTCGGGAGGACCCCCGCAGCTGCGGGATCTCGAGGGCCAACAGGGCGGCGTCCGCCTGGCCGAGGTCGCGACGGATACCGGACACCACGATCGCCAGCTCGACCCGTTCCTCCACCGCCAGTGACTTGGCCTCCGGGGACGTCGCCAGCTCGAGCGCGCGCTCGGGCCGGCCCAGCCCCCGCTCGCAGTCGACCATCAGTGGCAGCAGGTGCGAGGAGCCGCTCAAGCGGCGCACCGTCCGGAACTCGCTGAGCGCCCGCGCCCACTCCCCCTTGCGGTAGGCGACCATACCGAGCGCCTCGCGAGCCGCCGGCACGCGTCCGGCCCGGCGCACTGCCGTCTCAGCGTGTGCCTCGGCACCCTCGACGTCCTCGGCCTCGAGCAGCGCCGCCACCATGACGAGGTGCTGGGCGACACCCTCGGCGTTCTCCTTGCTCAGAGTCCGCAGCTGCATGTGCACCGAACGGTCGAGCTCCTTGCCCGTCACGCCCTCGGCGATCCTGGGCTCGGGGAGCTTCGGCTTCTTCGGCGCCAGCCGCGGTCCCCCTCGCCGCTCGGAGTTGTCGAACGTCCCAGCGCCACGCTCGCGCCCCTGGCCGCCACGGTCGTCCCGGCCTCGGCGTGCACCCGGCGCCCCACGCGAGTCGTCACGCGGACCACGCCGGCCGTCGCTCGAACCGCCCCAACCACCGCCGGACGAACCACCCCGGCCCCCGCCGGACGAACCACCCCGGCCCCCGCCGGACGAACCACCCCGGCCCCCGCCGGACGAACCACCCCGGCCCCCGCCGGACGAACCACCCCGGCCGCCGTAGGACCCCCGGCTCCCACCCTGGCCGCCGGCGCCGCGCGGACCCCCACCGGACGACGGGCGGCTGCTCTGGCCACGACGGCCGTTCTGGTCTTCGGACACGGGGTCACTCCTCGCTGGTGCGGTCGGTCGGCAGTCTACGGACCTGCCACCACGTCGCGCGGTGGGGCCCGTGAATGCAAAAGGGCCACCCGTGTGGGGTGGCCCTTTTGACAAAGTATGTTCGGCTGCGTCCTACT